>JALCSJ010000064.1 GCA_022653215.1 Acidaminococcaceae bacterium | reverse complement strand
CCGCCACGGCTGGGTCGAGTATGTCCGACCGGTTTTAGTGTTCCCTTGCTTTAGTGACTGTTATGATATGTTAGCAGACCGGTAGATATACACACTACCATTGGAAATTTTTATACAAGGACGGTTGATTATGACTTTATTACAGTTGTTATATTTTGAAACCCTGGCTAGAGTTTTGCATTTCACTCACGCCTCAGAAGAACTTCATATTGCCCAGCCCAGTCTAAGCTATTCCATTAAAGAGCTGGAAAAAGAATTAGGGGTTAAACTATTCGTCAAAAAAAATCGCAAAATTGCCCTAACGGAATATGGTGAAAGATTTCTGCCCTATGTGCAAAAATCCCTGCTCATCATGCGAGAAGGGACTAACGTCTTAAAACAAATGAACGGAGCTGAACCGTTAAATGTGCGGCTGGGATATTTTCATTCCATTTCTGCGTCACTGGTTCCGGCTATTGTCGAAGAAGTTTACAAAGATTCTAAGAATAAACAAATCCGTTTTCAATTTTCCGAAGAAACTTCTTTTGAAATATTTTCTCAGCTGAAAGAAGGTAAACTGGATCTAGCCTTTTCTACCAATCGTGGTGACTGGGCAGAGTCCATTACCATCATGAAACAGCCCCTGTATCTTACGGTGCCTTTTGATCATCCCTTAGCTCACAAGAAATCCGTGACATTCGAAGATTTTGCCCGGGAACCTTTTGTGCTCCTGGATAAGTCCAACAGCCTGCGCAACAATTTAGATGAGTTGTTTACCCGTCGTGGGGTTATTCCCAAAATTGTTTTTGAAGTACGGGAATGCAATGCTTCTCTGCAATATGTAGCGTTGGGTTTCGGTGTTTCTATTTTGCCGGAAGTCCCGGCTATGAAAACTGAACGAGTTGTGGCAATTCCCATTGCGGACAGAGAAAACGAATTTTTCCGGACTGTGTATCTTAGCTGGGATAAAGGTCGTCCCCTGTCTCCGGCTGCCCAAAAGGTGCGAAATATCATCGTAGAAAAATATGCGGCCTATAATCCTGCATGAAAAACAAAAACCTTTAAAAAGTTTCATTTTTTAGTTTAGCTATAATATAGCCAATGCGGCAAATTATGATTTTCTTCTTGACCTAAAAAAAGCGACAGGATTGGGTTAACCCAATACCGTCGCTTTTTCCCTAATCTCTTAAATATTTATCTCCGATTTCTTTGTACCAATCAGCTCCGATAAATTTCAGATAGTCTGCAAATTTTACGAAGCCACCGGGATACCCCTCATCTGTATCCTTTTCTTTCATGTATTGCAACATGGAAATCAAAGCCGCAGTCTGTGCGAATAACAGGCTCACCGGGTAGGTTATAATTTTATATCCCAGTTTGCCGCAGTCAGCAGCCGTCATTCCATCGTTAATACCTTTGTTGGCATATAATCCCAAATGAATAGGTCCATTTACCAAAGGCGGTAATTTTTCCAGTTCTTCCCTAGTTTTGGGAAGAATTTTTACCATGTCAGCGCCAGCTTCCATATAGGCGTTGGCACGTTCTACCGCTTCTTCAAAGGGTGCATCGGTTCTGGCGATAATAACAAGGTCAGAGTCACCTCTTGTATCTACGGCGGCGTGAATTTTGCCAATCATTTCGGCTTGGGAAATAATTTCCGGTTTTTTAATAAAAGGACAATTGGGCGGTTGTTTCTGGTCTTCGATAAAGAGACCTGCCACGCCTGTTTTATCATACTCTCTAATTGTTCTGATTACATTAATAGCACTGCCGTAGCCACCTTCTGCATCAGCCAGAATAGGAATATCCACAGCATCCGTCATCTTGCTCAGAATAGACACAGTTTCGCTCAGGCACAATAAACCTGTATCAGGTTGTCCTAATACAACGCCGTGCATGCCATAACCGCTGGTACCGGCAATTTTAAACCCGGCTTTTTGAATAGCTTTGGCACTTAAAGCATCATAAGCGCAGGGAGCTACCAAATAGTCATTTTCTTTCAACAATTGGCGAAGTTTTGTACTTTGCTTTCCCATGTAAATACCCTCTCTCCTAATTTTCAGTAAAGCTCAACGACTATACTATCTGTCTTGCTTTCACCCAAATCCTTAAGTTCGACTTTATTGTACTACTCACATATCATTTCAGTCCAATACCTGTTTTTTATTTACATAATAGAATTGCTCTATATTAGAAAAAGGCTGTAGCACAATAACTAGTAACCGAGAGGAGCCGGGAAAGCACGCTCCTCGACGGTCTTTATAAACATTGTGTTGCAGCCTTGCATTTATATTAAGGTGAACTTAAAACTTATTTGCCTTTATGAGATTTAGAATGGTTGGGAGCAACGAACTTGCCCTCTTTGTTCTTAACTAATTTACCGTCTTCTACCAGCTTGGTAGGACTGTAAATATCGTTAATATTCCAGCAGCCCGGTGTAGGAACAACTATGTTTTCCATAGGAGCTTCTACTAAGAAAGGACGGCCTTCTTTGTTAGCCTGCATAGCTTTTTCCATAGCCGGTTTAAATTCTGCGGCGCTTTGTACGCAGATAGATTCAACGCCATAAGCTTTAGCAACATCTGCCCATTTGGGAGAATAAGGTTTGTTATCGGGAGTATGGAATTTAGTACCGAAAGTGGTATGATAGTTAGCATTTTCCAATCCGGCGATAGTACCGAAAGCGGAATTGTTCATAACTACCCAAGTGCAGGCAATACCTTGCTCTACAGCAGTTGCCAAGCAGGTAGGATTAACGCCAAAGCCACCGTCACCGGTTAAAGTAATGCTGACTTGTTTAGGAGCAGCCAGTTTGCCGCCCAGTACTGCAGAAGCGCCAAAACCCATGGTTGCCAGTCCGGAACTGTGATGAATAGTGCCCGGTACAGTAACATCAAATTGCTGAGCTACCCCATTTTTGTTCCAGCCCACATCAGTGAAAATATGTGCGTCTTCAGGAATGGTATCCTTAACGTCCTTCAAAATTCTTTGGGGAGTCATCGGGAAACGATCATCTGTGGAAATAGCCACGTTAGATTCCTTGAAAGCAGCTTTAGCTGCAGCAATCTTCTTGCGAAGGGCAGGATTCTTTTTCCCTTCGGGACAGATTTTTTTAACTTCAGCTAAAATTTGCTGTAAGGCTAATTTCAAATCTCCTACTGCCCCAATCTTTACAGGATAGTTGCGGCCCAGTTCGCTGGGGTCAATATCAATTTGGAGAAAATCAGTATGATCAGGATCGAAAGTAACCCCTCTGTACCAGCTGGAGCTGTCTGCCTCAGCAAAACGGGTACCCAAGCCTAAAATTACATCTGCTTTAGTTGTCAGGGAATGAGTAAACTCCATGCCCCAGAAACCGGTCTGACCAATCATCAAAGGATGTGTATCGGAAATGCAGCCCTGGCCCATCAAAGTACGGGACACTGGAATATCCAAGAATTCAGCCAAAGCAGCTAATTCTTCGGAAGCCTGTGCCAGAATAATCCCGCCGCCGGCATGAAGAACAGGACGCTTAGCCTTAACCAGTTCTTTGGCAATAGCTGCAGCTGCAGCCGGATCCAAAGCAGGTTTCATGGTAAGATGACTGTCTTTATAAGTTCTGTCCCACAAATAATCTTCTTCCTTACGGGAGAAAATATCCATAGGCATATCAATTAAAACAGGACCGGGACGACCGGATTCAGCCAGACGGAAAGCTTTGTCCATAATATCAGGCAAAGATTCAGGATCATCTACACGCCAAGCTCTCTTGACAACCGGTTCCAATATTCTATATTGTGTTGCATCTCCGTGCATATTAACTTCCTGATGAGGATGTTTGCCAAAATAGTAAGTAGGAACATCACCGGCAATAACAACCATAGGAATGGAGTCAAAAGCAGCGTTGGCAACACCGGTCAATACGTTGGTAATGCCGGGCCCCAAGTGGCACATAACTACGCTGGCCTTATGGGTTACTCTGGCATAACCGTCAGCAGCAGTAGAAGCTACTGCTTCGTGACGATTGGAAACATAGGTAATCTTTTTATTTTTATTCATAGCGTCCAACATGGCAATAACTGTATGTCCGCATAAACCGAAAACATATTTAACATCCCGTCTAACGAGATAATCAACCATTAAATCCGCAACTAATTTTTTAGTCATCCTAATCCTCCGTATATTTTAAATAATCTTATGTTGTTTTAAATACTGGTCAAAAACATCTTCGCTCCGTTTAACATAATCTCTGAAATAAGCTGTAGCAGGAGAAATATACCTGTCCTTATTCCACTGGAGATATAGCTTTCTCTGAGGAATATCATTGGAAAGAGGTACTATTTTAGTCCCAAAGGGTGCACCTGTTAAAGGGTCAGGCAAAATAGCTATGCCTCGCCCTGCTGCTACCAATCCGAAAATAATTAAATCATTGGGTGTTTCTGCCACAATATTAGGTTTAATCCCCAGTTCAGTAAAAATCCCGTCCAGGAATGGCCTAATCTGACCATTTCTATCAAAAGCAATATAGTTTTCTTTATCCAGTTCCCGCAGATCTATGCTCTGACGGTTTGCCAGTTTATGCTGATCCGGCAAAAGTGCTACCAGGCGATGAGTGCCAATATACGTGGCTCCTATCTGAGGATAATTGAACCGGGTAGCAATAGCTACGTCTATACTGCCATCCAAAATATGCTCTTTTAATTCCCTCCACCCTTCCTGGGTGTATTGAAACTGTACTTCTAATCTATTGGTTTCCGACTGATACCTTACCATTAAATCTGTTGAAAACTGAGCTACCGAGGGAAAACCTCCCATAACAATGGTTCCTGCATTGGGATCAATGTATTCCTTCAGAGTAGATACCCCTGTTTCCAGGGTATTAAGAGTTTTCTTAACATAAGGCTGAAAGATTTCTCCGTACTTAGTCAGCTTTACATTTCTACCATGACGCTCGAATAGCTCAGCTCCCAGTTCTGTTTCCAGTTCTTTAATGGCATGACTTAAATTGGATTGACTTACATGTAACTTTTCTGCTGCCTTGGTATAGTGCTCCAGTTCAGCAATTGTATCGAAATAATATAACCATTGTAAATTCATTTGTCTTCCTCCTTATGTTGCTTTACTTCATTATCTGCGATTTAAGGAAAAAGTACAAGTTTCAGTCCTACTTTCAATGATACTAAGTTCTAACTATTTTACCTTTTTCAAATCATCCATCAAAACTTTGCCCAAGCCTTTAACTTGACCATCAATGTCACTGTAAAGTTTCTTTACGCCGGGAAGTTCAAGAATCTTGGCAAAGAAAGCATTGTCGTAATTAATAATGGTCATGCCCTTACCCTTTAAGTCATCTTTATTTTTCTTGTCGATGTCAGCCAGTTTAGGACGCATTTCAGCAAGGGCTTCGGTTACAGCCTGATTCAAAGCTTTTTGGTAAGCAGGATCAAGTCCGTCGTAAGCTTTCTTGTTCATGCAGATTTGGTTAGCATAAAGGATATGGTTGGTACATGCCAAATATTTTTGCACTTCATTCAGGTTAGCACCCACAATAGTATCAGCAGCATTTTCTTCTGCTGCCACAGTACCGCTTTGCAGAGCGAAGTAAACTTCCGGCCAAGCCAGAGGAGTAGGTTCTGCACCAATGGCAGTCCAGAATGCCATATGGTTCTTATTGCTCATAGTACGAATTTTTAAGCTTTTATAGTCTTCCAAAGTTTTTAAATCTTTATTAGCAGTGGTCAGACGGAAAGTAGCGTTTTGCAAAATGCCCAGATAATGATAGCCTGATTTTTCATAGGCTTCAGACAATTTCTTACGGAAGTCAGAATCTTTACCATTCAAAACCTTGTCTATGGCATCTCCTTTATACTGTGCGAAAGCCATAGGTAAGTCAAACACTGCAACTTCGGGAATAAAAGAAACTACAGGAGCAGTTTGGGAAACTACTAATTGAATATCGTTGGATTTCATTTGACGGAGCAAATCTTCATCGCCGCCCAGATCTCCATTGGGATGATAGTCGATAGTTAATTTTCCTCCAGTAATAGTGCTGACTTTTTTAGCAACCAATTCGCCGAACAATTGGCCTGCTGCATCTTTACCGGTAGAATCTGCGCCAATCAATTCTACTGATTTTAACTTAGCATAATCACCGCTGGCCTTGCTGTCGCTTTTTGCTGCTTTATCATCTCCGCCGCCGCATGCGGTCAGTGATAATACCATGAAACCTGCCAAGGCAGCTGCCATAATCTTTCTCATTGATTTTTTCATTGTAAATCCTCCTTAAGTTTTTACTTCCTATTTTACAATGGGTTTTCAGTTGACCCCATTGTCATTACTGAACCGATTATTTAAGCAATTTCGGTAAATAAACAGAGAACCAAGGAACATAGGTAATTAAAACTAATGCTACTACGAAAGCAATCATAAAAGGAACTGCTTTCTTGGCCACCGCCATGGGTGGCTCGTCGGCTATATTACCTGCCACAAACAAATCCAATCCGAAGGGTGGTGTTGCTAAACCGATGGATAAGCAGCATACCAGAATAACACCAAAGTGTACCGGATCTACGCCCAGAGCTTTAACGGCCGGCAACAGCACAGGCGCCAAAATAATAATGGCAGGTCCTGTATCCATAACCATACCTAAAAGCAGGAAGATAATTACCAATACGCTCAAAACTGTAAAGCTGGAATGGAAATTTCCTAACAGGAAAGTTTCAATAGCTTTGGTAGCTCTGGTCAAAGACAATACGCGACCGAAAGCAGTAGCAAAAGCCAGTACGAAAGCTAACCCGCCGTAAGTCTTTACAGACTCGCAAAGGAAAGGAATAAGTTCGTTAACTTTAATGCTCTTGTAGATAAACAAGGAAACTATTAAGGCATAGAATACGGAAACAGTAGCTGCTTCAGTGGGAGTTACAAAGCCGGTATAAATACCGCCTAACACGATAACAGGACAAAGCAAAGCCCAGAAACTGTCTTTAAAGAGGAAGAAAAATCCTTCTTTGCTAAGTTCATCCATACGGGCTTTAATCTTTTCTTTATCTTCACCATGTTTCATGCAATAGTACACAGCATAAACCATCATGAAGATACCAATCAAGATGCCAGGGAAAACACCACCCAAGAACAGGTCTCCGGTAGAAACCCCTGTTGCTAAAGAATACAGAACGAAAGGAATGGAAGGAGGAATGATAACTCCTAATCCACCGGCTACCGCAATAAGTCCGGCACTCCATGTTTTATCATAACCAAGGTCAGTTAAGAAAGGCACGCACATAGCCCCAACTGCTGCAGTAGTAGCAGGACCGGAACCGGAAATGGCACCGTAGAACAAGCAGGTAAGAATTACGGCGCAGGGAAGTCCGCCGGTGAAACGACCTGCGAAGAAAGCGAAGAAGTTAAAGAGCTTTTTGGAGATGCCGCCCTTAGCCATGATTACGCCGCCTAAAATAAAGAGGGGCACAGCTAAAATAGGAGTGGAATTAGCACCGGAAAAAGTATTGTTCAAAAGCTGAACAATGGATCCGCCTTTATGCATAAGCATAATAGGAGCAACAGAACCTAAAATCATACTGGTGGCAATAGGAATGGAGACCGCAATAGCAACCAGGAAAACCACAAATACTAATAGAGCAGCCACTATTTATCTCCCCCTTCTTGGGCCATAGCAGCTTCTTTAGCTGCATCCTGCATAGTTTGTTCCAAAGTAGTTAATTCTCTCTTATGGAAGTTCTTAACGTGAATGACAATTTGTTGAATACCTCTAATTACTGCTAAGACAAAACCGATATTCATAAAGATGTAAACCAGCCACATGGGCCATAACATAGCAGGTGATGCTTCTTTACTTCTGCGGATACCTTCTACCAAATCCATGGAATAATAAGCGAACAATCCCATGCAGGCAGTATTGATAATATCTACAATAATGTTGACGGTGTTTTTAACAACCTTAGGCAGCATATCAACCAGCACACCAACTCTTAACATATTGCCCATTTTGATTGTATATGGCAGTGACAAAAACACACTCCATATCCACAGGAACCGGCAGAATTCCTCGGCCCAGGTTAATGATGTAACAAAAGGAATTTTACGGAAAAGAACTTGAATCATACTAATACATGCAATGGCAACTAAGAGTAAAACCAGAAGGGTTTCTTCAAAATGCGCATCCAGCCATTTAATAACTTTCATCTTAATCCTCCTCTTTGAGTTTCCGCTTTGTGCGGTGCAGAAAGCTTATTTACTTTCTGACAGTATATCCAGCAATTCTTTACGCATTGCTTCCAAGGGGGCATCTTCCCCGGTCCATAGTTTAATCTGTGCTGCGCCTTGGTACAGGCTCATGCCCAAACCATTTAATATCTTGCAGCCTCTTGCTTCAGCATCCAGCAAGAATTGTGTCTTGGCCGGATTGTAGCAGGCATCAAAGTAGAATTGTCCTTCTTTCATGTATTCTTTAGGAAGAGGAGTTTTGCCAATGGTTTTGCCCATACCCACACCGCTGGCGTTTAGTACTACATCGCAGGCAGCCAGTTTGGAAAACTCTCCGTAAGGCACAAATTCTGCTATAGGAGCAAAGTTTTTGTTAATATCTTCGGCTAAATCTTTAGCACATTGTTCATAAGCATCAGTTATATAAATCTTTCTTGCTCCATGATAAGCCAGGATTGAGCACATTGCTCTTCCTGCTCCGCCGCCTCCAAAACAGAAGAATACACATTGGTCAACTTTTATGTCGGCTTCTTTGGTAATGGCAGTGTAGAAACCAACTCCGTCTGTATTGTAGCCAATCAGTTTTCCTTCAGGGGTTCTTACCACAGTATTGGATGAACCCATCTTCTGACACAGGGGATCCAATTCATCTAAGTATTCCAAGACTTTTACCTTATTAGGTTTAGTCACGGCAAATCCTGCAAAGTTCATGTAACGAAGACCTTTCACAATATCTTCCAAGTGTTCGTTATCAGTTTCTGTGTAGAAATACAGCATGTTCAGTCCTGCTGCCTCATAGCCTTTGTTTTGCATTCGGGCTGCAAAGGATTGGCTTAAGGGTGTTCCCAACAACGTAATCATTTTTGTGTTAATATCAATCTTCATTTTTCCTTCTCCCTCTTTCTTTAAACATGAGCTTCGGCAAAAACTTTTTTGGCATTTTCCAGGCAGCGTTTTGCATGGCCAAGCCGTCCATATTTTTCAATATATTTATAATTCGGTGATTCAATGGAGCAGTTATTAGCAGGTAATGCTGTAATAATATCTTTTAAATCAATGATGCCCTGTCCGCAATACTCCCTGTCTCCCCGCATTATTTCTACTTTTTCCTTGTCCTGTTCATCCCTAGGACAGTCACATATATGAAGCAATCCGAATTTTTGAGGATTTATCTTCTTGATGCCCAGACCATTTAATCCTGTCCAGTATACATAAAGCATATCCATAAGAATCTTTAAATTAGGTGCTCCTACTTTTTCCTGCACTGCTAAAACTGCCTGTAAATTCTTTAAGCCGGAAATAATGGGAAATTCCAGATTGATAGTCAGGCCAAATTCTTTGGCATCTTCACAAATTCTGCCATAGCGTTCTACAGCTAAATTTCTATCTTCTGTCCAGACGCTGGAGAGAACATCTGTAGCTCCCAGCTTAGCTCCGCACTCAAAGGCTTTTCTGTAATCCACCGGCAAATCTTCTTTTATTCTTAATAATTCTATATCCAACAACTTAATGTTATTAGCTTTTAATGCCCCCTGAACTTTTTTAAAAAGTACCGGGTCTTTCTCTAAACAAATCTGAGGCTCACCTTCCTGCCCCATGGGGATTGTCCGTAAACTAACAAAATCATAGCCTGCCTGTGCTGCTATTTCTATCTGCTCCACGGGTTCAATCCCCGGCAGTGTCAGATAGGCTAAAGAGAACTTTCTCGCCATTGGGAAGTTCCTCCTTCTTCTTGCAAATTTTTACTTATCCGTGACCTCTGTTACTGTCATTGTATTAGAAATATTCAGAAATATCCAATACTGGTTTTGCATTAATCTATCGATTTTATTCATAATTGATTTATCTTATTTTACCTTTATTTCAGAAAACTTTAAGGTTTTATGGGGTTTCGCTTTTTAATTATTCATATTATCTATTATTAATATGCATAAATCAATTGAAAAAAAGCATTTGCTTTTCACAGTCTCATTGGCTATACTAACAGAAGTGACCTTTCTGAATATTTTAAATTTTGCATATAAAAGGAGAATTTCTGCTATGAAATTACCAAAAAGCATTGTATTATGTGAGGTTGGTTTAAGAGACGGCCTCCAAAATGAGCAGGTGATTTTAACCACTGAGCAAAAAGTCGATTTATTAAAAGACTTAATTGCTGCAGGTTTTAAAGTTATAGAAGTCGGTTCTTTCATGAGTCCTAAATCCGTACCGCAAATGGCCAATACAGATGAAGTATATAAAGCAATCGGTCAAGTGCCCGGTGTAGAACTCAGGGCCTTGATTCCTAATTTGCGAGGAGTGCAAAGAGCTATAGACTGCGGCTGCAAAAAAGTAAAATTAAACGTTTCTGCCAGCCGTATGCACAACCTGAAAAATTTAAATATGACTCCTGAGCAAAGTGTTCATGGGTTTGCCTCCTGCGTAGAAGCAGCACAAAAAAACAGCATCGCAATTTCCGGTTCAATTTCTATGCCCTTTGCCTCTCCTTGGGAAGGACTGACACCGGTCAGCGATGTTGATGCAATTATTGAAGCCTATTTACATGTTGGTATTTCCGAAATTTCTTTATCCGATGCTTCCGGTATGGCTATGCCCGAGCAGGTGAACGAGCTATGCCAACATGTTCAGGAAAAATACCCTCAGGTGCTTTTCTGGCTCCACTTCCACAATACCAGAGGTATGGCCATGGCTAATATTCTTGCTGCCATGGAAGCAGGCATTACCCATTTTGACAGTTCTTTCGGTGGTTTAGGAGGCTGTCCTTTTGTACCCGGTGCTGCGGGTAATATTTCTACGGAAGATGTGCTCCATATGTGCGATGAGTCAAGCATTGCTACAGGAATTGACCTAAGCATGGTTATGGCTATCTCCAAGAAGCTGCGAGGCTATGTTAATCACGGTCTGGACAGCTATGTGCTCAGAGCCGGTCGCAATACTGATTTAATAAACTCCAGAAAAT
>JALCSJ010000063.1 GCA_022653215.1 Acidaminococcaceae bacterium | reverse complement strand
CAGGTTGTGAATTTTCTCGCTACTGTCGCCGACTCATGTGGATATCGGCCCGCTATAAGTGCTACGAACCGATATCCACTTCGTTTACGGCTCAGTAGCGTAGCAAATTAGCCAACCTGCTCTATGCTCCTGCCAATATTATCCGCCAGTTCTTTTCATCTTTTTCTGTGACTCCATGCGTCGCCAAAAGTGCCTGGCACCAATGGGGAAAAGGCTCTTTTATTTTGTATTGTCTTTTGTTAAAATATAGAGTAAATACAGAAGGAGTGTGTACATATGAACCACGAGGAGCAAATGGCTTTCGCCAATGAAAAGAATTTATTTATGATTCACAATAATATTAAAGGCATTTTCTTATCTGACGAGCGGGCTAAAGTTAGAGGAGAAATTAATTCTGCCAGTTTAAATGCTATGGGCGGCATTCACGGCGGATTTTTGTATTTAATGGGCGACTGCGCTGCAGGTCTTTTGGCCAGAAGCACCGGTCACACTTTTGTTACTTTGAACAGCACTTTCCGCTATTTAAGAGACGGCAGAGATGCCAAAGTCCTGATAGCAGAAAGCAGCCTGGTAAAACGTGGTAAAACCGTGACAGTTATCCGTACTGTAGTAAAAACAGAAACATCAGACAAAACCCTGGCCGAAGGTGAGTTCACCTTCTTCTGCGTAGACAAGTAGAATAATATAACTTTTCCTTGACATTGGTGCCATAAAATTATATTCTATTGAAAAGTATCTTTTTCGAGAAAAGTTTACAATTAGGGGTAAAGGAGTCTGTTATTATGAGTAGAGTTGTAAAAATTAAGAATGTTAAAATTGGTGAAGGTTTACCGAAAATTTGTATTCCTATTACCGATTCAGATATTGAAGGTGTAAAAAAATCCGTACGGGTAATTCAGAACACACCCTATGATTTTGTAGAATGGCGCTGCGATTTCTACGACAATGTTGAGGACCCTGAGGTAAGAATAAAACCCATGACTTTGTTCCGGGACCAGTTAAGCAATTCACCCATTCTTTTTACTATGCGTACCAGCGTGGAAATGGGCATGAAAGAAATTGACACGAAAGATTACACCGATTTAAATTTAGCTGTAATTGAAAGCGGTTTGATTGACATAGTGGATATTGAATTATCCCGTGGGGAAAGCGTGGTCAAACAGGTTGTCAAAGCTGCTCACAACTTCGGTGTTAAGGTCATCGTTTCCCGTCATAACATGGTAGCCACTCCGGACAAAGAAGTTATTGTAGGCAATCTTTGTCAAATGCAGGATTTAGGGGCAGATATTGTTAAATTTGCCGTTATGCCTCAATCCGAGCGTGATGTTTTAACCTTGCTGGATGCTACTCTCACGATGAAGGAAGATCACAATGAAACTCCTGTTATTACCATGAGTATGGGCAAAATGGGTGTAATCAGCCGTATTTGCGGACAGGTTTTCGGTTCCGACGTTACTTTCGGTACGGCCGGTAAAGCTTCTGCTCCCGGTCAGCTTCCTGCTAACCAGCTCTCCATTTTCCTAAAGAGCTTAGCATAAGTTAAAACAAATTTTACATTCTCCATATTACTTCAAAAGCTAAAGAGCTATAACACAATGATTAATTGATCTGCACTTCAATTTGTCATCGCGTTATAGCTCTTTTGAATTTACTTTCAGACTTTTAATGAAATATTATATTTTTACTCTACACCATGTTGTCCAAGGTAGGTTTTACATGTAGCCAGGCAACGTCTTGCATGTTCAAAATGTCCCAGGTCGGAAATTCTCCGAGTGTGAGGCAATTCCAAAGACAACACCGTATCAGAGCGCAGGCATTTTACCATAGAAGCAATGTCAATTGCTCCTTCGCCTGCATAGAAACGCTCGTCTCTGGCATAGTGAATCAATCCGGCTTTATCAGCAGGAATCTGGGAAGGCCCATCACAAATATGGGCAAAATCCAAAAGTTCTTTTGGTACCTCTGCCAATTCCTCTAAAGAAATCCTTGCCATGTGAAAATGTAAGGTATCTACTAAAAGCTTGGCATTAGGTCTGTTCACTTTTTTTATCAGTTCCAAGGTTGACTGCAAATAGTGCAAAGGCGCAAAGCTTACCGGTTCCATGGCAACATTAATATCATATTGGGCAGCTATGGCACATAGCCGGTCAAACTGCTCAAAAGCAAAGGCCTCGTCTTCTGTCCAAATACTGCTGATTACGTGATGGACTCCCAATTTAGCCGCAGCTTCAAAAGCGGGCTCATATTTTCTCACATCTGTTCCTGTATCAATCTTTGCCAATTCTATATCGTGAATACCAATACCCGTGTCTTCCATGGCTTGTTTAGTCAGGTCAAAAAGCCGGGTGTTTTTATATAAATCATAGTCAACTTCTCCCTTAACTCCTTGGAGAATAGTTCTCACACCTACGTAATCATAACCTGCCCCTTTAGCCAGGTAAAGCATTTGGGGAGGTGTAAGGTTCAGAAAGCCCAAATGGGCTAATGAATATTTTCGCGTCATTTCTTCTCTCCCTTTATGCCAAATCAATGCGCTTGCCTTCTTCGGCAGATCTATAAGCAGCGTAAATAACTTTCATCACAGTATAAGCCAAGTCAAAATCCGAGTCCGGCTCTTGGTCATAGGCTACGCTTTCAACAAAGTTTTTTAATTCTCCGGTATAACCTCTGATAACTTCATCAGAAACAAACACTTCGTTCCAGCCTGTTTTCTGAGGCAGCATTTCAGAAATATAAACATCATCCAATCCTTCTTCATCCATGAAATAAGTGTTTAGAATATCGCAGGGATTCAGATTGCAGAACATAGTACCATCGCTGCCGTAAATATTAACCGTATTGCGGGAGCCACCTAATACAGCATCGCTGCACATAGCAATACATTTTGTTCCGTCGGAAAAGCTTACTGACACCAGTGCCATATCTTCCACATCTACAGGGCGGGCATTAACATAGCGATGTTTTTCCTTATTTACTGCGTTAGACTGTCTACCCATATCCGCCACTACACTAGTTATAGATATTTTCTCGCCCCTAGCTTTAGCTTCCACTTGTTTAAGCCACAGCATACCTGTTAAACCATGAATACCGTTTCGCATCATGGTACCGCCGCCAATATTTTTCCAGTGACCTGCCTTGTCAGAGCTAGAACCTATCAAAGTATTTTCACTGGTCATAAGCATGATTTTAGATTTCTTTGCTCTCAGAATTTCGGCGGCCTTTTGCACAGGAGTAGCATAAACCGTGTTTTCTGCATACATGAATTTGCGTCCTGTTTCTTTAATAACCTGTTTTAATTCGTCCATTTGTTTCAGCACTGCATCATACATTACAGATTTAGGCACAGTATTGCCTATATTATCGTCCCCATTGCCAACATAACCGGTCAAGGGTTTTTCGCAAATAACATCTTTTCCCGCCCGCATGGCAGCAAGAGCAATAGGAATATGTAAATCTTGATTAACAGCAATATCCACCACGTTAATTTCCGGATCATTAATGATTTCCATATAGTTGAGTGTAGCTTTTTCGTAACCATATTTTTCTTTGATTTTTTCGGCTTTGGCCAGATTGGAACCACCGCATACAGTCTTTAATTTCACAGGTACTCCTACCATATTGGTATAACCGTTACCATGCAGCTCAGAGCCATAACCAGTTCCAACAATACCAATCACTACAGGCTTTAGAATTTTTTTCTTCATGATATGTCTCTCCTTTGTTAACGGTCTATTTCTATAGGTAAATACACGCATGGGGTTATGCTGCAATATTGATGCCAGGGATATTCTCCCTTTTTATTATAAAACTTATCGTGAATTATGCCCGGTGCCATAATAAATTCCTGATAAACTTTTATTTTACGATCCTGTTCCCATTCTTTGGATTCTACTTTCTGCATCATGCCCATACCCAGTATTTGGGCATGTACTTCGTCAAAGTTTCTGTCATGCTCCCGATGGGGGCCTGATGGATAATTATAGGCATCTACATAGCACACATTAAACTCTGTGTCGCCTCCTACTCTAACTTTAGGTGATTTGTAGTAAGGCAGACCTTTGTGTCTTTCCTGCCCAGAGCATTGATAGAGGCTACGCCAGTTTGTTTTGATTTTTTCTGTTGTAGTTTTGTCTTTCAAATTTAATTTAGCATAATCTAAAAACACTAGGGCTTTTTCCACATGGGTAAGCTCTACTCCTGCCACCACAGTAGCTTTTAATGGTGCTACGGGCATGTCTCGTACATATAAAGGCTGATTAGCTTTATGGGCCAAATTAATAACCAGACTCATAGGTTCCACACTAAATTTTTCTTCTTTCTCTACATACAAAACCGTGAAAAAAGGTTCAGCAAAAGTCAATTTTTCTACGCTCATAATTTTCCTCCTTTATTTTGTCCCGAAATTTTTCTTTAAAAAATCGATGCCTTTACGGCAAGCTCTTTCGCTATCCGGCAGTGGCTTATATTCAATGCTTACCCATTTATGATAGCTGCATTCTTTCAATACTTTTGCCGCTAAAGGAAAGTTGAAATGTTTGCCGTCAGGAAAACTTCTTCCTACATCAGAAACATGAAACAGAACTAACTTGCTCATAGAACGTCTAATGGCTGCCTCAATGTCAATATCTTCCATTGCCATATGATATGTATCTCCATTATATACCAGCCAAGGAGAGTTGAATTTCTCCAAAAACGTCATAGTTCGTTCTGTAGAGCAGAACACGTCTCCATCCAGATGATTAATCTGTTCCATCACCATAGGAGTCTGAATTTCTTCCGCATAATCCAAAACCTGTCTAACGCTTTCCGTTAAAATGTCTTCGTATTTTGCTGCACTGTCTTCCGGTGCTTTCCGGCCTCTGAGAAAGCCAATCAGGATTTGCGAATCTAGTTCCCTGGCTAGGTCCAGTTGCCGTTTCAAACGTTCCACTGTAGCCTGTCGGATTTTTTTATCAGGATGAACCATGCTCATTCCTTCATAGGTATAGGCCAATCCAGTTGTTACGGCAGATGCTTTTATGCCATAGCTATCCAGCATCCGGCGTAATTTTCTTCCCTTATATTCTACGGGATTTTGTACTTGAAGTTCAATACCATTAAAACCTAATCTTGCTGCTGTTGCAGCGCATTCTTCATAGCTCTTGCCCCGCAAGGGAAATGGCACTGCTACCGGCAGGTTCCTGTCTACGGCACAAACGCTAAACTTCATACCTTGCACTTTAACTGCCATCTTCAACCACCTTTCTTTTATCAATGATATAGGTTGTTTTGTATTTTGTGATATTTCAGTTTTCAATTTTATTATATTGTAGAATATCACAAATGTCAATAATATTTTCTTTGATGTTTATATGTTTTGGCAGTATTTGTTTATATTTGGCTATATGTCTGCGTTTTTCCGTTTTTGTGCATATGATGTTTTTTACGCTTTTTTCTTTTGTGATATATCACTAATTGTATTCTCCTTTATTTAGTTATATCTTTATTGACTTTGCATAGTCATTTAGATATAATATTTATATATGTTTTTTCAGATAGGCGGTGCTTTCCATGGCAAAAGAAAACGATAATAAAATTCTTGCGCTTAACTATATAAAAGACCAGATTATCACATGTGCGATTCCGCCAGGTGCCACCATTCAGGCTGACGAAATTGCTGCCCATTTAAGGATTAGCAAAACTCCCGTGCGAGAAGCTCTGCTGGAGCTTCAGTACGAAAACTACGTGACCATTGTTCCCAGGAAAAAAACCGTGGTCTCTCCTATCTCGCTAAAAGATTTGGAATATATTTACGAAGCACGCAGCCTGAATGAAATAGCTATTTTGTCAGACTTAACTTCCAAAGATATTGATGCTCATCGGAAAGAATTGGAAGCATTAAAAAAGCAATGGGAAAGTATTCCCATTGCCGCCGATAATAAAGATGCCTATATAAATTTTTTGAAAAAAGATACAGAATTTCACATTCAGTTGGTGAACCTTTCCCAGAATCCCCATTTAATTCATTTTTGTTCCGAGCTTATTTACAAGTCCCAGCGTTTTTGGTACATGGCTTTATTTAATAATAGTCTCAGAACCATTCGTTCTGAGCACTTAGCTATCTTAACGGCTCTTCTCAACAAACATATGGCTGAAGCCGCCAATGATGCAAAAAAACATATTTCTATTTCCAAAGCCATGAGTATACTGTCTAACTAATCTTAACTATTTTGCAAAAAAATTCTAATGTGTCCCAAGCGTCAGCAGCAAATATTGTGAATCTATCAGTAAAGCCTTTCATGCTAACGCCCCCGTTTCTTGGCCAAACACCTTACAATGCAGTTACTTCCCTCCCTTAAAAATAAAACTCTTCTGTCTGTTTGCGGTAGTGTGGCAATGTGGTACATAGTCTAGTGTCTCCTTTAGTTGCATATTTGCTTAATATATTGGTAAACCCAGGCTGTTGCTGTTTTTCCTTCTTTTAAAGCTCTCTTTTTCTCTTTTTGCGTAAGATTAGCCTTTAGTGTTAGTAATATATCTTTGGTTACGCCTTTCCTGCCAATCGCTTTAAGTGCTTGAATAATTAAGCTTGTACTTTGACTATATCCTGATATTTCCCTATTGGTTCTATGTATGAATTCCAACTTTGTGCTGCCAATCAAAAATTTTCTATTAGCACCATCGCTAATATAGCTCCATGTATTGGGAACCTGTGTAGAAAGATGTAATATATTCAATGCAATATCGCCAGCAGGAGAGATAGTCCAATTGAATTTTCTGGCAAGTGCTTCTGCAATCTTATTCGCCTGAGGAGCAGCATATTCCTGCAAAAGTTCACTATATTCCGGTTTGTCATAAACCCCTTGCATTACTCTGCGAATCATTCTCTCTTCTTGTAATCTGGATAAAGCTTTATTTACCGGATCCGTATCAGCAATATCAAAAAAATCTGTTGCTGTAAAAGCACTCCCTGGTTTCATTTTTTTTATTCTGTTTTTTATAGCTGAAAAATATTGTGGTCTAAGCATTTTCTTGTATCCTTTTTTGATTTCGTCAGAAATATTATATATTTTTTCTGACTAATTTGCAATAAAACCAACATCAAAAAAGCACAGTTTAGGTTTGCTTCCTAATCTGTGCTTGCTTTTTATTTATCACGCTTTTTCCAGCAATTCTTTAATTCCGTCTTCCAGTCCGTGAACAGTCAGAGGAAACATGGGTACAGTTTCTTCAACCATGCCAATGGTGCGGGAGCTATAGTCATAATGCCACAATTTTACATGGAGGGGATTCAGCCAGATTACGGCAGGATACCGCTTTTTTAATTTTTTCAGCCAGGTCAGACCGCTTTCTTCATTGCCACGATAATAGTCTATATTACCGTTTTTCAAAAGCAGTTCAGAAGGGGCCATCGAGGCATCTCCTACGATTATTACTTTATACTCGTTTTTAATGTTGTGAAAAACCCAGTCAGTATTAATGCGGCTCATCCAGCGACAGCTTGGGTCTGTAAAAAGATTATCGTAAAATATATTGTGGAAGTAATAGGTTTTCAAATCTTTAAATTGAGATGATTCATTAACTGCCTTGAATAATCTGCTGCACAGGTCCGCATAGGCCCACATAGAACCGCCGCTGTCCATGAGCAGCATCAGCTTAGTCTGATTTTTGCGAGGCCGTTTCATGACAATGCGCAGCTGACCTGCCTGTTTGCAGGTCTCTTCGATAGTTTCATCTATATCCAGTTCTGTTTTGGGAGCCTCATCTTTATTGGATAACAAACGCAGTTTCCGTAAAGCTATTTGAAATTGACGAATTTGCAGAACGTCGTCATCCCGGAAATCCCGGAAATTTCTTTCTTCGGCAATTTTCAAAGCGCTGCGTCTATGACCTATACCCCCTACACGAATGCCTTTAGGGGCGTAACCGCTATGACCGAAAGCAGTCTGGCCTCCGGTGCCAACCCATTTAGTGCCGCCGTTGTGAGCTTCTTTTTGCTCTCTTAGACGTTGTTCCATGAGCTTTTGGATTTCTTCCAGTGTCATATTGCCCCAGATAGCATCTACTTCGTCTTTGTTGTACATAGTTTCAGCCATAGCTTTAGCCAGCCATTTTTTCAAATCAGGAGGAAAAGTACTGCTGTCTTCCACCCCTTTGAAATAAGCCCCAAAAGCCTGGTCGAATTTATCATAGTCAGATTCTTTTTTCACGAGAATGGCTCTGGCCGTGTAATAAAATTCCAGTAAGCTTGCTTCATTAAGGTTCAGTTCTAAAGCATCCAGCAGGGAATTCCATTCGTTTAGGCTGGTTTTCATGCCATAATCTCTGAGTATATACAGAAAATTAGTAAACATTTCATAACCCCACTAGCTGTAAATCTTCCGTTTTCTTTAAAAGCACTCCTACAAAAGGCAGGGATTTTTTCAGTTTATCAGGATCTACTCCCCCAATAACCAATGCCTGAAGCCAATCCAGCAGTTCAGAGGTACCGGGCTTTTTACTCATGCCGGGAATTTCTCTGAGATTATAAAAGGCTTCCAGGGCTTTATCTATAAGTTTTTGCTCCAGATTAGGATAGTGAGCGCGAACAATCTGCTCCATCATTTCAGGTGTAGGGAAAGCAATGTAATGAAAAATACAGCGACGCAAAAATGCATCAGGCAATTCTTTTTCTGCATTGGAAGTAATTATAACAATAGGACGTTCTTGTGCTTTAATCGTCTTGCCTGTTTCCGGAATATAGAATTCCATCTTATCCAGTTCCCACAGCAAATCATTAGGAAATTCCAAATCAGCTTTATCTATTTCGTCAATGAGCAAAATAGACTTTTCGGTTTTTTGAAAAGCTTCGCCTAATTTTCCTAAACGGATATATTTTCCGATGTCCTCTACTCCTGCGGTGCCAAACTGGCTGTCATACAATCTTTGCACTGTATCATAAACGTACAGCCCATCTTGAGCTTTAGTGGTAGATTTAATATTCCAAATGGTTAAGCCCATTTTTAAATTTTCTGCAATTGATTCAGCCAGCATGGTTTTGCCTGTGCCGGGTTCTCCTTTAATCAGCAAAGGTTTTTGCAGAGCAATGGCAATATTCACGCTGCGCATTAATTCTTCTGAAGCTATATAAGTATCACTGCCTTGAAATTGTAACATGTAATTTCTCCTTTAAATTTAATACAAAAAGTATAGCACAAATCAAAGCTGAAGCAAAGTATACAACCTTTTTATGGGACGCTTAGAGTACATGAGCTACAGGAACACTAAAAGGTCGGCCACTCTCCCGCTGGCCTTCCGCCACGGCTAGGTCGAGCATGTCCGACCTGTTTTAGTGTTCCTTTGCTTAAGCGGCTTACAAATTACCTGCCTGTTTGCTAGTGTAACCGTAACGCATTATGCTTTATATTAGAAAACAGGACTTACTGCTGGATGACAGTAAGTCCTGTTCCCTTTATATTATCATAGCAAAGTGGGTTTACTTGCTTTTGGCAAAGCCTTAATTATTCCTCGTCCATACCTGGTTTGCAGAATTCTCCGAAGAGTTCTTCATTGGAAGGCATATCTTTCTTTAAAGGACGAGCTACCCAAGTGGTGTTCATGTAATGTTTCAAAGTAATGTTCTCAGAAACGATGTTACCGCCCCAGGTGCCGCAGCCCATGGAAGAAGTAGGAGGCATACCGTTCCAAGCGGAACCGGAGTTACCTCTGTTGTTAGGTTGACGAACCATGATACGGGAAACAGGAGCAGCCATACCCAAACGATTAATGTGATCATCATCGAAGGAATAAATGCCGCAGGAGTGACCTTTACCGCCAACATTGAATAATGCTTGCATCATGGTCAAAGCATTTTCGAACTCACCTTTGTATTTGAAGAGAGAAAGCAAGGTGGTTAATTTTTCACTGGAGAAGAAGAATTGTTTACCAACTTCGTCAATACCGCCGCCTGTTACAGCGATGAATTTACGATCAGCAGGAATTTCAAAGCCGGCAGTCAAAGCCAGTTTTTGCGGGCTGATAGCAACAGTGTTAGGCAGACGATGACCGGTTTCATCCCACATAACTTTCTTTAATTTCTCAGCTTCTTCTTCGTTAGCAAGATAAGCGCCGGCTTTTTCCAAAGCTTTTACGAAGTTGTCATAAATGGATTCGTGGATTACCAGGTTGCCATCGCAAGAGCAGCCGGAACCGAAGTCAGAGCACTTGGAAATCTGGGTGTTAGTAGCAGCTTCTTCTTGTCTTTCAGGAGTGTTGCAGGTATCGTCAATAATAACGGTAGCATTGCCGGCTCCGGAACCATAAGCAGGTACCCCTGCAGAGTAAGCGGCTTTAACCATAGGACGACCGCCGGTAGCAATAATCAAATCAGCACGTTTCATCAATTCAGCAGTCAAACTGATGGAAGGTTCTTTAATACCTTGGATAATATCAGCAGGAGCACCTTCACGAACCAGGGTAGCTCTGATTATATCAATGCATTTGTTGGTAACATTTTTAGCCCGGGGATGGGGAGAACAGATAATTACGTCTCTTGCTTTAATAGCATAAACGATTTGGCCGGCAGGAGTCAGGCAGGGATTGGTAGTAGGAACCAAAGAAGCAATTACTCCGGCGGGTTTAGCGTATTTTACTAAGCCTTTTTCAGGAATTTCTTCGATAACGCCAACGCTCTTAGCTCTTAAGCAATCTCTCAAAATCAATTTGATTTTGTTTCTCTTATTTCTCTTGGTAACCTTATCGCCCAAAGCGGTTTCATCAACTGCTTCATCGCAGATAGGAGCCCAAACTTTCATGTCGCAAACTGCAGCAGCAACTGCTTGACACAGTTTGTCAACGCGAGCTTGATCATAAGTAGCAATAATATCTTGTGCTACATGAGCACGAGCAACCATTTCCTCAATCATTTGAATTTGTTCAGGTGTAACGGGTTTAGCCATTTTTATTATCTCCTTTGATATTTATACTTGCTTCAATCTCTTTCTATAACCAATGATAAATTATCCGGTCTGCTAAGTCCAATACTTGTATTCTCTCATTATCATAGAATTTTTCAATTGAACGAGATTTAAGATAATTTAGACTCTGTCTCACTTTTCATTGTTCAATGTGGGGAATAATGGTAAAATAATAGTATTAGATATATGAGCTGCGGTCACACTAAAAGGTCGGCCACTCTCCCGCTGGCATTCCGCCACGGCTGGGTCGAGTATGTCCGACCGGTTTTAGTGTTCCCTTGCTTTAGTGACTGTTATGATATGTTAGC
>JALCSJ010000062.1 GCA_022653215.1 Acidaminococcaceae bacterium | reverse complement strand
CAAAGCCTAAGTCCTCAAAAGGGGCTTCTTTGAGCTTTAAAACAGCTTCTTCAACAGATACTGCTCCTCTAGCTACTTTTTCCAATAGTTCTCTTGTTGCTTTTTGTTCCATTTTTAGACCTTCTTTATTAGTATTCCTTTTGAGTATAGCACTTAAAGTTAACTATAGAGCAAATGTTGTTAAATATTTTTTATAGATTTAAACAAGTCTTTTCTTTCGTCTATTTTATTTTTACTGCCTACTACACATAAATAATTATCATTAAGAATATCTTTAATAAGAGGGGCCAGATTTCTGATATCGTCCACAGTTGTGTCTATCAATTGGTTTCTGTCTTTTTGTCTTTCTTCATCCGTAATTCCTTTAAGTTCCAAGAAAGCTGCTCTGTCCAGATGCATGGCGTTAGTCAGAGGAATATCCGCAAGACTCATAGAACCAATCACATACTTGGTCATTTCTCTTTCGGTAGCCGAAAATTCAGCCAGATAATCCGGCAGTCCATCATAAGCATCAACTGTAGCCTGAAGATTCGGGTCACGATAAGAAGTAAAGTAGGCATAACCATTAGGGTCAAAAGCAGCGTTGGCGCCATAAGCACCGCCTTGTACACGCACTTTAGTCCATAAATATCCATACCGTAAAATAGTAGCTAAAACTTGCATTGCACCGGTATAAGCATATCCGTGACGATGGAAATCCCCGCCTTTAACTACATACTGAACTTTTCCCGCAGTTTCAATAGCTTCATTGGGACCGGGGGCAGGAATAATTATTGGTTCCTTTCCGGCAAATTCAGAATGAGGTAACAACGCTACAAACTCTTTTGCTGCTTTTTCTACTGTTTCTTTGTCTTTTTCATCACAAGAATAAGCAAAAAGTTGTTTGTCCTGATGGAAAATAACAGTCAGGAGTTTTTGTAAATTTCTTTGAATTTCCGGCCATTTTTCATCATAATGAGCCACTATTTCCCTAATGAACATGTAGTAACTGTAACTGTCCAATTCACTGACCCTATTGGCAGGCGAAAAATAAGCAAGCATTCTGGCTGTGGCAACATTTAACCCTCTGGCAAAGAAATTAGCATCCCAGTCCGCTTTCACTTCTTCCAGAATTTCTTTAACCCTTCCCTTGTCGCTAAAATCAGTAGACAAAGCCAAGTTTCTCAAAATATTCATTAGTTTTGGCAGATTATCAGACAGAACTTTTGCCTTCAAAAGAAAATTAATGGAATATTTTTCCAAATTTTTATTATCTACGGCAGAAAGGATTTGGAAAGAAATCCCCCCTGTGTACTTATTCGTATATGTAGATAAATCCTGATATGAAAAATCTTTGGTATTAACTTTGCCCAAAACATCTGTCAGCAAAAAAGCATAAGGCAATAGTTCCGGGGTAATACCTGTCAAATCATAAGTCCAATTTGTGTAAATTATTTTGTTGGTAAAAGCCGGTCTGTATAAATACTTCTGTTCCCCACTATTACTGATTTCTACAGGTTCTTTTTCAATAGCCCGTCTTAGATCAGTTCTTTGCAGAATAGGAATAGACGCTAAATCCTCCGGAGTATCAGCAGAGGCCTGACGCTGATGCAGGGTTTGCGCATCCTTATCATATCGGGTCAATGTTTCCTCAGAAATTCCTGCTTTCAGCTCTGCCATTTTAGCAGTTTCTAGGGCAGCTTTCTTTTCCTCTTCACCGGGATTGGGCTTTAAAGTTAAAATAACTTTGTGAGTATTATCCAGCAAATAAGTTTCTATAAGTTTTTCGAAATACCTGGTCTGAATCTTTTTCCGCATAAAATCCAACAATTCCGTAAAACGGAAAGCCTTAACCGGATCACCGCCGTACAGCCATGTATCCATAGCACTTAGTCCATAAATAAGACCTTTGGGATAAATGCCAAAATCTGCTTCACGGAGCTTGAATTCTTGAGCATTAAGTAAAGAAGTCAACAGTTCTTTGTCTAAACCGTCAACGGAAATTTGCTGAAGTGTATGGTAAATCACAGAAATAAATTTGTCGACCTTTTCCGGGTCGCTGCCGCTGGCCTTTATGGTGAAAATAGGCTGGAGCATGGAGGAAGAAAATGACCCAGATATATCGCTGCCAATGCCTGCTTTAATTAAAGCCAGACGTAAGGGAGCGTTATTGCCGTCTAATAATGCCGCGTTCAAAAGTTTTAAGGCAAAATTAGTTTTGGGTTCCAAAGCAGTAGCTGTCACAATATTTAAAGTCAAATAAGTTTTTCCTTTGGTGTCCTCTCCTACTGCTACAGGATATGTTGCTTCAGCTTCCCGTGTTTTCATGAAGCTTTCCTGAGCAGAAATAGGAATGAACAGTTGGTTTGTTCTGGGGAATTTGCTTAAATACTCTTTGTCCATATATTCCAGAGTTGTTGCAATATCCATGTTGCCATAAAGATAAATATAGGCATTTTCCGGGCTGTAATAGGTTTTGTGGAAATCAGTAAAAGCTTGCTGAGTCAAAGTAGGAATGCTTTCCGGCAATCCTCCTGATTCAAAGCGATAAGGTGTGTCCGGGAATAAAGCTTTATTCACTTCATGCTCTTCAATGGCATCAGCAGTGGAATAAACACCTTTCATTTCATTGTAAACTACACCGTTATACACCAGCTCTTTATTTGGTTCAGCTAATTCGTAATGCCAGCCTTCCTGCATTAAAGTATAAGGATTTTCATAAATCAAAGGATAAAAAACTGCATCCAAATAAACATCCATAAGATTATGGAAATCTTTGTCATTGCGGCTGGCTACCGGATAAACAGTCTTATCCGGATAGGTCATGGCATTTAAAAAGGTATTTAAAGAACCTTTAACCAATTCCACAAAAGGTTCTTTTAAGTGGTATTTACGGGAGCCACACAATACGGAGTGTTCCGTTATATGAGCTACGCCTGTATCATCTTGAGATGGTGTGCGAAACCCGATAGTAAATACTTTGTTATCGTCCTCGCTTTGCAAATAGAAAAGTTTTGCGCCGCTGACTTGATGTTCCATGAGGTAAGCGGTGGCTTTTATATCCGGCAAAGCTGTAACAGAGGACACTAAAAATCCTGAGTATGTTTTGTCTTTTTCTAAATTCATGTTTCACTCTCCTATAGGAAAAAAGAAGCTTGTAGTTTCCTGCAAGCTTCTTTTTCTTAGTTATTTGAAATATTTTACGCCTGCTGTAAATATTGGTTCGACTTTGTCGCCTGTAATGTTCTGCATCAATCCTTGGCTGTAGCGTTCACAGTGAGCCATCTTGCCCAGGATTCTGCCATCGGGACTGGTAATAGCTTCAATTGCGTACATAGAACCATTGGGATTATAGGGTGATTCCATGGTTGCATTGCCTTCCAGGTCAACATACTGTGCTGCTACCTGACCACGTTTAAAGAGTTTTTGAATTTCTTCTTCCGTAGCCACAAACCTGCCTTCGCCGTGAGATACGGCAACAGTGTAAATATCACCGGGTTTGGTATCTGCCAACCAGGGAGATTTGTTGGAGATAATCTTGGTGTCAACCATTGTGGAAACATGCCGGCCTATCTTGTTGAATGTTAAGGTAGGAGATGTTTCTTTCATGGGAACAATCTTGCCGTAAGGTACCAGGCCCAGTTTAATCAAAGCTTGGAAACCATTGCAAATTCCTAAAATTAAACCATCTCTGTTTTCCAGCAAATCCATAACTGCTTCTTGCAGTTTGGGATTTCTAAACATTGTAGCAATGAATTTACCTGAACCTTCCGGTTCGTCACCGGCACTGAATCCTCCCGGTAAAGCCAAAATCTGGGATTGCTTTAAAAGCTTGACCATGGTGTCTACAGATTCTGTAATTGCTTCAGGAGTGAGGTTCTTTACTACGAAAATTTCTGCTTTGCCTCCGGCCATTTCAAAAGCCAGAGCTGTATCATATTCGCAGTTAATTCCCGGGAATACAGGAATTAAAACACGAGGTTTGCCTTTCAGGGTATAAGGTGCTGTCAAAGGTAACTTAGCCTTATAAAGTTTAGGCGTTAAAGGACCTGCTTGTTTTACTTTAGGCCCCTTAGCCGGGAAAATACCGTCTAAAGTATTGGTATAAGCTTTTTCAATAGCACTTAAAGAAATCTTAGTATCATTAACGGTAATAGCACCCGTATCATTTAAGGTTCCTAATTGCAGAAAATCAAGACCGGCGAAAACTTTATCCGGATCTGCACCATCAGCCATTTCCAGCAGGAAACCGCCCGGCTGCAATGTGAAGAGACTGCCTTCATGAGCAAAGGGTTTAACAAAATCAAAGCCAAGTTTATTGCCTAAGCACATAACGGAAATCCCTGCTGCCACGCCGCCTTCTTTTACTACACCAGCAGAAGCAATTTTCTTTGCCATTATTGCTTTATGAACAGCAGCAAGATTCTTGCGTAAAGTTTCAAAATCTATTACTTCATGTTCATCGCAAGGACAATCAATGAAAATAACTTTATGGCCGGCTTTTTTGAATTCGGAAGATACAGTGTAATCACTGTTAATAACATTTACCGCAAAAGAAACCAAAGTGGGAGGAACATTTAAATCCATAAATGTACCGCTCATACTGTCTTTGCCGCCGATAGCGGGAACTTCCAAAGCAGTTAGTGCCTTATAAGCTCCCAGCAGAGCGCCAAATGGTAAGCCCCAAGTATGCTCAGTATGTAGTTTGGGGAAATATTCCTGCATAGTCAGACGCAAAGTACTTGGCTCTGCACCCATAGCTACAGCCCTGCATACAGATTCTACCACTGCATACATACCCCCATGATAAGGACTCCAGCAAGCTACATAAGGATTATAGCCACAGGCCATAACAGAAGCATCTTTGGTTGCTCCGGAAGGTACAGGAATCTTGGCAACCATGCCTTCAGAAGGTGTCATTTGAGTTCTGCCTCCAAAGGGCATCAAAACGGTTCCTTTACCAATAGTACTATCGAATCTTTCACTTAAACCTTTTTGACTGCAGACATTTAATCTGTCCAAATTAGCCAACCAGGCACTTTGTAAGTTCTTGCTTTTTTCTACAGCTTCAGGTACTTTGTTGAACGGTGAAGTTTTTTCTACATCATCTACAACAATATTCGTCTTTTGGGCTACACCGTTGGTGTCCAAAAATGCTCTGGACAAATCAACGATTTTCTCTCCACGCCAGTACATAACCAATTGGGGGTCTTTGGCTACTTCTGCCACCACCGTAGCTTCGCAGTTTTCTTTAGCTGCTGCAGCCATAAATGTGGGCAGGTCTTCAGGAGCTACAACTACAGCCATACGCTCTTGTGATTCACTGATAGCCAATTCTGTTCCGTCCAAGCCTTCGTATTTTTTCGGAACTTTGTCCAGGTTAATAACCAGACCCGGTGCTAATTCACCGATAGCTACTGATACACCGCCGGCGCCAAAATCATTGCACCGTTTAATTAATCTTGTTACCTCTTTATTTCTAAACAATCTTTGAATTTTTCTTTCATTGGGAGGATTACCCTTTTGTACTTCTGCTCCGCATGTAGACAAAGACTTAACGGTATGCTCTTTGGAAGCACCGGTGGCGCCGCCCATGCCATCACGACCTGTACGGCCGCCTAAAAGAACTATTTGGTCTCCTGCCTGAGGTCTTTCCCGCACTACCGCATCTTTAGGAGCAGCACCGATTACAGCACCCAGTTCCATACGTTTGGCAATAAACCGTTCATGATAAAATTCCTCTACAGACCCGGTAGCCAACCCAATCTGATTACCATAGGAACTGTATCCTGCCGCAGCACCTAAAGTTATTTTTCTTTGAGGTAATTTTCCCTGCAAAGTTTTTTCGTAGGGAGTTCTGGGATCTCCGGAACCTGTTACACGCATAGCCTGATAAACATAGCTTCGTCCGCTCAAAGGATCACGAATAGCACCGCCTAAACAGGTTGCAGCACCGCCGAAGGGTTCAATTTCTGTAGGATGGTTATGAGTCTCGTTTTTGAACATAACCAGCCAGTCTTCCTTTTTCCTGTTATTGTGAATTGGCACCACAATACTGCAGGCATTGATTTCTTCGGAAGCATCCAGATTCTCTAGCTTACCTTGTTTCTTTAGTTTTTTAGTAGCCAAAGTAGCCATATCCATTAAAGTAATAGGGCGCTTGGTGTCCTTGCCATATACGAAATCACGGTCTTCCTTATAAAGTGCATAGGCCTGAGCCACAGGCTCCGTATAAACACCATCGGCAATCTTAACTTTTTTAATATTGGTTTCAAAAGTCGTATGCCGGCAGTGATCAGACCAATAAGTATCAAGAACCTTTATTTCTGTAATGGACGGATCACGTTTTTCTTTCTTAAAATATTTCTGGCAAAACAGCAAATCTTCATCACTCATAGCTAAGCCCTGTTTTGTACAGAAATCTGCTATCTGAGCTTTTGTCATTTTGGTAAAACCATTCACGATTGCTACCGGTTGAGGACTTTCCCATTCAGTTTCCAAGGTTTCAGGCTTGGCTGCCTCAGCTTCTCCTGCTTCTACCGGGTTAATTACATAATTTTTAATAGCAGCAAATTCCTCTGCCGTAATTTTACCGGTTAAAATATATACTTTGGCAGCAGCTACGGTCGGCCTGTCTTTTTGGGTAATAAGCTGGATGCATTGCTCAGCAAAGTCTTCTCTCTGGTCATATTGACCGGGTAAAAGTTCTACAACAAAACTATGAGCAGTTTTAGGAATAGTCAATTTTTCTTCAGTTAATTTGTCAACAGGTGGTTCAGATAAAATAACATTTTTGGCTTCCTCATATGCTTCATCGGTTATTCCGGCTAAATCATAGCGGTTAACAATACGAACCCCTTTAAGATTCTTCAGTCCCAGTGTATGCTTCAAATCCTGTAGCAATCCTGTTGCTTCCACCGCATACTCTTTTTTCTTTTCTACATAAACTCTCTTAATTTTTTCAGACATGTTGTCCTCCCCTTAAAAGTTCTCGTTTATATAATTGTTTTGAGCCGGAAACAAGCGGCTTAAAATTTGAAGCTTAGTTTGATCCTCTGCCATTATCCTGTCATTGGCCCACAGCTGCTCTACACTATATGTACCAAAGTACAACTGTGTAAAAGTGGAAATATCCATGGTAATATCCGGGACTTTAATTGTATCCCTTAATTCGATACCCTTGGCAGATATGTTTAACTGCAAAAGCAGATTGTTGCTTTTTATGAACTCATCCTGAACAAAAAGAATGAGGGAAGATTCTGGCTCATGCTCCGGGACTTTAACAGTCTGTAAAATACCCGGCAAATCAATAACTCTCCCCATCATAAAAGGTGCTATCCGAGGAGTATATTGCTGATCTTTAAAGCTCAGATAGGAAGTATCGTCACAGGCACCTAGCCACTCCAAGGTTTTAAAGATTCCGGAAAAACCTTTTAGATAAGCTAAAAGTCGATTGCGAATTCTTCCATTTATAGCTGTCAGTTCTAAAACACTGATGGTTTCCTCATTGCGATTATAGAGAACATAGCCAACAGGTTTATTATTCTCCATAACAACAGCAGTTTCTGTTTTTTCACCTGCTGCTTCAGTTAAAAGATTGTGCCAGATTCTGGCATCCCTTACTGCATAGCCGTTGTAGCTTTTCATGGCTGCAGCATAAATTTGTGGAAGAACGGTTTCCCCTTCTGAAGTGGGAATTCTGATTACCTGGAGACTATCGTCAATATGAGGCAGTGTCAAACCGGCCAAAGGCAAATTATAAGCTGTTCTCAAATGAGTATAGGCAAAACCGTAAGGCTGATAGATGCCTGCAAAAATAGGTTTTAAGATAACTGCCTTACTGCCAAATGCTTTGGTTAAAGTAAAAGCTGTTTTTAACAGTCCGCTGATAGCATGCCGTCCTCTGGCTTCAGGAGCAGTTGCCACACCTACCAGATAGGGCATTTTTTCCACTTTATCCCTTATTTTAAGCACATAAGGATTTAAATGAACCATGGTTTCAAGCTTGTTTTCCGTAAAACCACCCAGAATTTTATTTTGTTTTAAAGCATAATCCTGAAAATACCATTTAAAAAATGCTGTATCTGCTTTATCAAAACAGTAATCCCATAAATCCCTGACCTGGGCAATAGCCTGGTCATTAATTAAGCGAAAATCCATAGGCACCTCATTATTTCACAATAATATTATACTTGTTAACTAAAAAGGCCGGGCATAAAGACTCTTTAGCCCTTCTGAGACCGGGTTTCCCCATATCTTCTTCTCTGTTTATATATTTAACATCAGGCCAGGCATTTCTAACGAAATCCCTATTGATGATATTAAACAAACCATTTACTTGCGGATCTGCTTTTTCCACATGAATAACAGCCATATCACTGTTTACCATTTTTTCTCCAAAGGAAAAAGCCTGAACCTTACCATCATAACGAATTAATCCACCTCGCAGCTGCAAAGCTTCATAACTCTTAAATGCTTCTTCAATCGCTTCATCTTCAAACATAATACTTTCGTCTGTATTGGCACGTTCCACGCACCATTTCCTGCCATAGGCCAAACACTCTTCAATATTCGCAGAAGTGATAGCTTCATAAGTATAATCGGGATGATCCTTTATAAATCTGTTTACATGATTTTTGGGGCCATGGAATTTTCTTCCGGCCAGGTTGGCCAAATCCTCACGTAAATAAACATAATCGCAATTGTTTCTATCAAGGGTATAATCTGCAACAATTTCCGGAGCAAATTTTTTTAAGCGTTCCAAAGTGCTGTCATAGATACCATGAATTTCAAAGGGGTTACCTTGAAAATTTTCTCGTAACGCTTCAATTATTTTTGGCAGTTCTTCGTTAATGCCACCAAAAGGCGGTAAAACAAAAGTAACGTTATTAACCGTTACTTTTACTAACAGACAACCCTGGCAAATGGCCCAAAAAGCATCATAACCATAACGCCAGATATACAAGGTGCCAAAACAGCATTCAGAACCTTGGTAATTCGCTTCACGAAAATAATCGTCAAAAATAGGTTTATCATCAACTGTTAAATGTTTAAATTCTAAAATAGTTCTTCTCTCCTCTATTTTGCTTAAATTTACATCTATATATTATACCAAATAATTAGTCTAATGAAAAGGACACCGCCTGAGGCAGTGTCCTAAATCCCCTACTAAGCTCTTTCAATATATTCTCCGGAGCGGGTATCAATGCGAAGAACATCCCCCTCGTTAATAAACAGAGGAACTTTCACAAGATAACCGGTTTCCAATTTAGCGTTCTTATTGCCGCCGGTGGCAGTATCGCCTTTAATACCGGGTTCTGTTTCCACAACCTTAAGTTCAACGGTATTAGGTAATTCTACCCCTAAAATTCTCTCTTCGTAAACCACAATCTTAACATCCATGTTTTCTTTCAGGAAATTCATGGCACTGCCTAATTGGTCCTTGTTCAGTTCAATTTGCTCATAAGTTTCGTTATCCATGAAAACATAACTGCCGTCTGATTCATATAAATACTGCATATCTTTACGTTCAACAATGGCTTTCGGCAAACGTTCAGCAGCGTTGAAAGTTCTTTCAACAACAGAGCCTGTGCACAAATTACGCATTTTAGCACGAACAAAAGCTGCTCCTTTACCGGGTTTAACATGCTGGAATTCAACAACCTGCCATGCATCACCATCAATAGTAACCGTTACACCTGTTCTAAATTCATTCGTAGAAATCATAAATAAAACCTCCAAAGTTTAATTAACTATTTTTATAACTCTCTAAATTCTTTCGGTGATGCTGTCAGTTTTCTGGAGCCATCTGCCGTAATTAAAACTGTATCTTCGATGCGTACCCCGCCTTTGCCCGGTAAATAAATTCCCGGCTCAATAGTAACGATGGCACCCATGGGTAACGGTACTTTATTTCTCTTGTTGAGAACCGGCATTTCGTGTATTTCCAGTCCTACGCCATGCCCTAGGCCATGGCCAAAATACTGTCCGTAGCCTTTATCGGTAATATACTGTCTTACTTTGGCATCTACTTCCAGTCCGGTTAATCCCGGTTTCAGGAATGCTTCTCCCAAAAGATGAGCCTGTAAAACAATATCGTAAATTTCTTTTTGCCAGGGAGCAGCTTTTCCTACTACCACAGTTCTGGTAATATCGGAACAAAAACCGTTATAGGTAGCGCCAAAATCAAAAGTAACAAAATCTCCCTTTTCCACAACCTTATGGGAAGCAACCCCATGAGGCAAAGCACTGCGAACTCCTGAGGCAACAATTGTTGTAAAAGAAGTCTTTTCAGAACCTAGCCTGCGCATGTTGTATTCCAATTCCGCAGCCAAGGCAGCTTCTGTTACACCGGCTTTAATATGAGGCATTAATTGCCGGAAAGCCTCGTCAGCAATATCAACAGCTTTGGTAATGTCTTTTAATTCATCAGGTGTTTTAACTTGGCGAAGTCCAACTAAATTAAGTGACTTCCAAGTTGCCTGAGGTAAAACTACCGCCAAAGCACATTGGTCTGCATAAGAAAAATAATCACCGTCCAAAGCAAGCCTGCTGCCAACCGTCAGCTTAGCTACTTCCGGCCAAAAACCTTGTGTATGCTCAACCAAGGTTGAGTCCGGAGCCTGCTGCTTAACCTGCAGGGTATACCGGGAATCCGTTATAATAACTTTTTGAGTCTGGTCTATATAAAGCAAGCTTTCGCCGCCTGTAAAACCTGTTAAGTAACGAAGAGAGGCATCGCCCTTAACAAAAATCCCGTCAACATTTTCTTTCTGTAATAAATTTCTCAATTTTTCTACCGGTGTCAATTGGGTAACCTCCTTTGTCAAAATCACCTAAATATTTTAGCATATTTTTAGCAATTTGCCTATATAATTCTTGATATTCTGTTAAAAATTTTGCAAAAAGCAATTATTTAGCTATAATTTTCTTTCTAATAAGAGAATATTGAGGAATTTCCCTTGCTGAATCCACGGAGAAAATCATTTGAGCATGGGGAGCTACTTGAATAGATTCTCCTGCAGCATCACGCATATCCTTTAAAAGCAAAGGAAATTCTTCTCCCCGGGGGGTCAAGACTTCAACAATAGTATTGGCCTTAATATTATTTCTTTGCTCTATAATAACCCTGTGAGTCGCCTGATCATATCCTTGGACAATACCTATAAAATCAAAAGTCTGTTCATAAGTTGAAGAAGCATATACTTGCGAAGAATTATCTGTTTTTCCTAAAGCAAAACCGGTTGTATAAGCTCTATGAGAAACTTTTTCCAAATCTTCCAGCCATTGCTTAGGCACCTTATAATGCTCCGGGTCCGCCAG
>JALCSJ010000061.1 GCA_022653215.1 Acidaminococcaceae bacterium | reverse complement strand
TAACAAATTCTTTAGTGGTGGCAGTTTGCGGATTAGTGAAAATATCCAGCATAGTTCCCTGCTCAATAATTTCACCGTTTTCAATAACTGCTACCTTGTCACAGATTTCTCTGACTACCTGCATTTGGTGTGTAATCATAACTATAGTTAAATGAAGTCGTTTGTTAATGTCTCGCAGCAAGGTTAAAATTGATTCGGTGGTTTGAGGATCCAGGGCAGAAGTTGCCTCATCGCAAAGCAGAACCTTGGGGTCAGAGGCCAGAGCCCTGGCAATACCAACTCTTTGCTTTTGTCCGCCGGATAACTGGGATGGATAATGGTTGCTTCTGTCTGTTAGGCCAACTAATTCCAAAAGGGGATCAACCTTAGCTTTAATCGTTGCTTTGTCCAAACCTTGAATTTCCAGGGGAAAAGCAATGTTGTCATAAACAGTACGGCAGGCCAGCAGATTAAAATGCTGGAAAATCATGCCAATTTTTTGCCTGGCTTTACGTAATTGGATACTGTTCAGTGTAGTCATTTCTTTTTCATCAACGATAACTTGACCGCTGGAAGGAACTTCCAGCATATTAATACAACGGACCAAAGTGCTTTTTCCTGCACCGGACAAACCGATAATTCCATAAATTTCGCCTTTATCAACATGTAGATTTACGTCTTTCAAGGCATTGATATCCCCGTTTTTACTGTGGTAGGTTTTACTCACGTCAACTAAATCAATCATATTACCCTCCATTATGTCTTTCGAAAAAAAGCCCTCTTCTCAATGAAGAGGACCTTTTAAGTTTCTGCCTTCTTCATCTTTCAGGCTTTTGCCTGGTGGACTTGGCACCGTTCATGTTCTGATGGTTGCCGTAGCGTCATAGGGCCGTTCCCTCAGCTACTCTCGATGAAATTCTCTATAAAGTTGATAGGAAAATAATACACTAGTGACCAGCTTTTGTCAATGGAAAAAAGTTCTTGCCTTTATCACTTTAGTGTGATAGAGTAGTAGAGTAAAAAATAAAAAGCGAAACAGTTGCCTAAGGAGGTCACCAAAATGTCATTAAGAAGTTGTTTGAATAAAAGCGATGTAAGTCAGCTGTTTAAAGCGGTTTTAAGTTTGAAGAATGAGGATGAGTGTGATGCCTTTTTTGAAGATATATGTACTTTAAGTGAAGTCAAGGATATGAGTCAGAGACTGGAAGTAGCACGGCTTTTGGCAGCAGGAGAAAAATATACTACCATAGCTAAAACAACGGGAGCAAGCAGCACAACTGTTTCCCGGGTTAACAGATGCTTAAACTATGGCCCAGGCGGTTATAAAAAAGTATTAAAAGCACTTAACAAAGGAGCAGAAAAAAATGAGCGAAAATAAAGTTTTGCAAGTACCATATGGTACCAAAGATTTACTGCCGGGAGAAGCCGGTGCCAAAAGGAAAATGGAAGATAATTTGGCTACCAATTTTTCTCAGTGGGGATATGCAGAAGTTCAGACACCGACCTTTGAATACTTGGATACTTTTGCTTTAGGCGGTAGTGGTATTACAGAAGAAAGCATGAAATTTTTAGATAGAAATAACAGAACACTGGTTTTGCGCAGTGATATGACAACACCTTTGGCCCGTATGGTTGCAACTCGTATGGGAGATGAAAAAGACATTAAAAGATTATTTTACATTGCCAATATTTTTCGGTATGAGCAGACTCAGGCCGGCAGACAGTGTGAGTTTAGTCAAGCAGGAGTAGAACTTATGGGGACACCGGAACCCATGGCTGATGCGGAGGTTCTCGCTTTAGCCGTTGCCAGTTTGCAGACAGCCGGTTTGGACAAATTCAAAATCAGTGTAGGACATATTGGCTTTTTAGCGGGGCTCATGGAAGAAGTAAATCTTACAGGACAGGAAAAAGAAAAAATCAAGCAATTGGTTTTGGAACATAATGCAGTAGATTTGGAAAACTATGTCAACACCTTATCCATAGATGAAAAATTAAAAGGAGTTTTAGGCAGGCTGCTATTTTTGCAGGATGGACAGGATATGCTCAAGAAACTTCAAAAAAATGTTCATAACGAAAAAAGCTATAAAGCTTTAGAAAATCTTTTGCAAATTTTTGCCTTTGCCAAGGCCTATGGAGTGTCAAAATATTTATCTTTTGACTTAAGCTTAATTAGAAATTTTGACTATTATACAGGCATGGTTTTTGAAGCATATACTCCTGATATGGGATTTAATATTTGCGGCGGCGGCCGCTATGATACTATGATGAGTTCCTTTGGCAAGGATTGTCCGGCTACGGGCTTTGCCATGGGCATCGACAGAATAATCCTGGCTCTCCAAAGAGAAGAAAACTTTAGCAGTAAAGCTGACTGGGATGTGTTTGTAGCCTGGGAAGCCGGTTTCGCTCAGGCGGCTATTAAGAAGGCCATGGAACTAAGAGCCAAGGGCAAAAAAGTGAAAATCGCTTTTAGCTCGATGAATGAGATGGAAGCAGAACAGAATACGCTAGAAAATAATTGTACTTCGCTAGTATATATAAGATAAGAGGGGATAGATAAATGCCTTATTTAACAATTGCTTTGCCTAAGGGCAAGCTTTTTGCCAAATCTGTGGAGTTATTAGCCAAAGTTGGTTATAGTGCAGATAATGTAGTGGAAGATTCTCGTAAATTGGTTATTACCAATGAAGTAAGCAAAGTGAAATTTATTATCGTTAAAACCATGGATTTGCCTACTTACGTTGAATACGGAGCAGCCGACATTGGTATTATCGGTAAAGACGTACTTTTGGAAGAAAAGAAAGATATTTATGAACTGTTAGATATGAAATATGGTAAATGCCGTTTAATGGTAGCGGTACCAAAAGCAAAAAAACGGGCTAAATTAACAGACTATGCTCATCTAAGAGTGGCAACTAAATATCCTAATTGTGCATCCGAATTTTTTAATAAAGCAGGGATGCAGATGACTATTATCAAACTAAATGGTTCTATTGAATTGGCACCCATTGTTGGTCTTAGCGAAATGATTGTGGATATAGTGGAAACTGGAACTACCCTAAAGGAAAACAATTTGGAGGAAATAGCGGTGGTACAACCGGCTACGGCCAGATTGATAGCTAATAAAGTAAGCTTCAAATTACAATTTAACCGTATAAAAAAATTGGTTGAAGATTTGCAAAAAGTTATGGTGGAGGAGAATATAAAATGAAAATTACAGACGGAAGAAAATTAACAGCACAACAAATAAGCGACTTAATGAGAAAAAAGTCTTTTGATCAAGTAGTCCTTTCACCCAGAGTTCAAGCAGGAGTAACGGAAATGTTCGGCGCTCCTTTGACGGCAGGCCAGGTTGTAGATAAGATTGTGGAAGACGTAAAAAATGAAGGGGATAAGAAACTTTTCTATTATACGAATTTACTGGATAAAGCCGGCGTCAGCAAACGCAATATCAGAGTCAGCAAAAAAGAATTTGCCGAAGCAGAGAAATTGGTTGATAAAAGTGTTATGGAAGCAATCAGAAGGGCTATTGCCAATGTCTGGAAATTCCATAAAGAGCAAATGCCGAAATCCTGGCTGACGAACAGAGCCTACGGCTCTATGCTGGGACAAAAAATCACACCTCTTGATTCTGTTGGTTTATATGTTCCCGGCGGTACCGCTGCATATCCTTCCAGTGTTATTATGAATGCAGTACCTGCTAAAGTAGCAGGCGTACCTAAAATTATTATGGCAGCTCCTGCGGGCAGAAACGGCAAAATCAATCCCTATGTTTTAGTAACTGCTAAAGAAATCGGTGTAACGGAAATATACAAAATGGGTGGCGCCCAAGCTGTAGCAGCTATGGCTTTTGGCACAGAGACAGTTCCACAAGTAAATAAAATAACAGGACCGGGCAATATTTTCGTTACTTTAGCCAAAAAGGCTGTTATTGGTCATTGCGACATTGATATGTTAGCAGGTCCCAGCGAAATTTTAATTGTGGCTGATAAAACTGCAAATTATAAATATCTGGCCGCAGATTTACTGAGTCAGGCAGAACACGATCCCTTGGCTTCTGCTATTTTAATTACCGATGATATGAAACTGGCTAAAGCTGTTGGTAAAGAAGTAGAAAACCAATTGGCTAAATTACCCAGAAAAGAAATTGCAGCCCAAGCTTTGGCACAACAAGGAAAAATAATTGTAGCCAAAGATCTGGACACAGTTATAGAAATGGCTAATTTATCAGCACCGGAACATTTGGAAATAAATACTAAAGAACCATTTGCTGTTTTACCTTTTATTCGTAATGCCGGGTCTATTTTCCTGGGACAGTATTCCCCGGAACCTTTGGGAGACTACTATGCAGGAACAAACCATATTCTGCCAACAGGGGGAACAGCACGTTTTTATTCCTGCTTAAATGTAGAAACCTTTTTAAAGAAAACAGGCATAATTGCTTATACTAAAGAAGCACTTGCCAATGTTGCTGATGATATTATTGCCATGGCTGAAACAGAGGGATTGAAGGCTCATGCTAATGCTATTCGGGTAAGGAAGGAAGTAAAATAAAATGTTAAAATTTAAACCACGGTCCGGTCTGGAACAAATAGAAGAATATAAAGTAGCCACAGTGCCCGATGCGGATATAATTGTCAACGCTAATGAAACAAACTGGCCTCTGGCTCCCAGTGCAGTAAATAAAATTAAGGAACAACTGGACAACTTTGCTTTTAATCGCTATCCTCCCATGCATGCAGAAAGCATGTGTCAGATTTTGGCACAGGGGTTAAGAGTAGATCCTGATACTGTTATTCTGGGCAATGGGTCCAGCGAACTATTGGAAAAAGCCTGCTATGCTTTTGGCGGTGTTGGCAGAAAGATAGCTTTTCCTTATCCTTCTTTTTCTATGTATCAGGAATATGCTCAATTGGCAGATAGTATTCCTGCTCCTTATCCTTTAACGAAGGACGGCTATGTAGATGGAGAGGCCGTCATAGAATTTTGCCGTAAAGAAAAGCCGGCATTGCTAATTATCTGCAATCCAAATAATCCTACAGGAAATTATACGCCCCTGGCAGTAATGGAAAAAATTCTGGCTAATGTTGAGTGTCCGGTAATTATGGATGAAGCCTATATGGAATTTGTGGACCCGGAGGATAAATTAGGCCGGTTTTCCACTCTTAGCCTGTTAAATGAGTATGATAATTTTCTTTGCTTCAGAACATTTTCCAAAGCTTATGGCTTGGCAGGTCTGAGAGTCGGCTATGGCACAGGCAGTCCTGTTTTGATTAAAGTAATGCAGAAGGTACTGCTTCCTTATCATGTGAATGCTTTTTCTTTGCTGGCAGCTCAAATAGTGTACCAAGAACCGGAACTGTTAAAAAGCCGGGTCAGTATGATTATTGATGAACGGAATAAAATGAATAAAGCTCTTACAGAATTAGGCTTTAGGTTATATCCCAGTTCTACTAATTTTATAATGTTTTTGCCATCGGAAGAATTGGCTTTTAGTTTGGCAAAATATGGAATCAGGCAGGGATATAAGCTAGAGGGCGGTAATGAGGTTATGGCCGGTGCAGTTGTCTTTTCGCAGCTTTTAGGAGCCAAAATACTGGTTCGTGACTTTACCAGGCATCCGGCTTTGCCGGGAGCTATCCGGTTGAGTCTGGGAACAGCTGACGAAAACGAAAAAATAGCGGCACTCTTAAAAGAAATTTGTACAAGTGCCAGGGAGGCTTAATATGCGCAAGGGACAAATAATCCGTGAAACATTGGAAACCAAGGTGGAGATAGAAATTAACCTGGATGGTTCAGGACAAGCTTCTATTAACACAGGTGTTGGCTTTTTGGACCATATGCTTAATCTTTTGGCTAAACATGCTTTCCTTGATTTACGAGTGGAAGCCAAAGGTGATTTAGAAGTGGATTCCCATCATACTGTGGAAGATTGCGGTTTGGCCTTAGGACAGGCGTTGCGGCAGGCTTTGGGTGACAAAAAAGGCATTCATCGCTATGGCAGCTGTTTGCTTCCTATGGATGAAGCATTAGCTCAGATAGCTTTGGATTTCAGCGGCAGACCCTTTTTAGTCTGGAAGGCGGATATTCCTAAAGTCATGCTGGGAAATATGGAAGCAGAAATGGGCGAGGAATTTTTTCGGGCTGTGGCTATGGAAAGTGGTATGACCTTACATGTAAGATTATTGGAAGGAAACAATACCCACCATATGCTGGAAGCTATTTTCAAAGGCTTTGCCAGAGCATTATCTGAAGCGGTAGCTAATGACCCAAGAGTAAAAGGGGTTATGAGCAGTAAGGGGGCATTATGAGGGAGAAAACAGTAATAATTGATTATGGTATGGGCAATTTACACAGTGTGAATAAAGCTTTGCTGAAAGTAGGGGCAGATGTGACCATTTCTTCAGACAAATCGGTTATTGCTGCTGCCGACAAGGTTATCCTGCCGGGTGTAGGTGCTTTTGGGGATTGTATGGTTAATCTGCAAAAGTATGATTTGATAGATGTTATTCAAAAAGCTCTGAGCAGCGGAAAACCATTTTTGGGTATTTGTCTAGGAGAGCAATTGCTTTTTGAGGGCAGCGAAGAAGCACCCGGGGTTCCCGGACTAGGCTTTTTTAAAGGTCAGGTAGAAAAGATAAAAACCAATCTTAAAATTCCTCACATGGGCTGGAATAATTTAACTCTTAAAAATCCTTCACCTTTGCTTAAAGAAGCAGAAGGAAAATATGTATATTTCGTACATAGCTATCATGCTGTTCCGGTAGATAAAAGCATTATTACTTCTGTATGCCAATACGGTTGCGAAATTACTGCATCTGTGGGTAAAGGCAGTGTTCAGGCAGTGCAGTTTCACCCGGAAAAATCTTCTGCAGTAGGTATGGGAATATTAAAAGCTTTTAAGGAGTGGCAGCCATGATAATTTTTCCGGCAATAGATATAAGAAACGGTCATTGTGTACGTTTAGTTAAGGGTGATTTTAAACAAGAAACTATTTTTGCCAAGGATCCGTCAACTATGGCTGAGAAATGGACGGCTGCCGGAGCGGAGTTTATTCATGTGGTTGATTTGGATGGAGCTTTAGCTGGCAGCAGCCAGAATCTTGCCGCCATCAGTAAAATCCTGTCTAAAACCAAAGTGCCGGTGCAGGTGGGAGGCGGTATCAGAACTATCGCCAATATAGAAAAGCTTTTGAGTTTAGGTGTGAACAGAGTGATTTTGGGTTCTGTGGCTGTAAAAAATCCTCAATTGGTGAAAGAAGCCTGCCGCAAATTTTCGGGAAAAATAGTGGCCGGTATTGATGCCAAAAATGGTATTGTGGCAGTAGAAGGCTGGGGCGTCAGCGGTAATATGCAGGCCTTGGAATTAGCTAAGTCCATGGGACAAGTGGGTGTAGAACATATTGTTTTCACGGATATTGCCAGAGATGGGATGCTGGAAGGGGTTAATGTAGAAGCTACTGCAGACCTGGCTGCCAGGTCCGGGGTCAAGGTTATTGCCTCAGGCGGTGTAGCAGGACTAAGTGATATTGAAAAGCTGAAGCCTTATGAAAAATCAGGAATAGAAGGCTGTATTATAGGAAAAGCCCTTTATACCGGGGCCATTGATTTGGCAGCGGCTATAAAACTGGCCAAGGAGGCATAATATGCTAACAAAAAGAATTATTCCCTGCCTGGATGTAAAAGCCGGCAGAGTAGTAAAGGGCACAAATTTTGTAGGACTCAGAGATGCCGGAGATCCTGTAGAACTGGCAGCTACCTACGATAGAGAACAGGCAGATGAGCTAGTATTTCTGGATATTACAGCCTCTGTGGAAAAGCGTAAATCTATGCTGGATGTTATTAACAGATGTGCCGGAGAAGTATTCATGCCCTTGACAGTTGGGGGCGGAATAACTACAGTAGAAGATATAAGGAATGCTTTGAAGGCAGGTGCCGATAAAACTTCTGTTAATTCGGCAGCAGTTAAAAATCCGGACCTTATAAAAAAAGGTGCTGAGTTTTTTGGCAATCAATGTATTGTTTTAGCAGTAGATGCCAGAAGACGTGGTGAAAACCAATGGGAAGTATATATTAACGGCGGTCGTACTCCTACCGGCAAAGATGTGTTAGAATGGGTAAAGCAGGCGGTTAGTCTGGGAGCCGGGGAAATCCTTTTAACAAGCATGGATGCAGACGGGACAAAAAATGGTTATGATATTCCTTTGACACGGGCTGTGTCAGAGGCTGTTAATGTACCTGTTATTGCTTCCGGGGGAGCCGGAACTTTGGAGCATTTTTATGATGTTTTAACTTTGGGTAAAGCGGATGCGGTTTTGGCCGCTTCTGTTTTTCACTATAAAGAATTTACCATTAGAGAAGTAAAAGAATATCTTAGAAACAAAGGGTTGGAGGTAAGACTATGAAAATTGATGTTAGTAAATTAAAGTTTGACGAAAAAGGTTTAATTCCGGCGGTTATTCAAGACAACAAAACGGATAAGGTTTTAATGCTGGCCTATATGAACGGAGAATCTTTGGCTCGTACAGTGGAAACAGGCTATACCTGGTTTTGGAGCAGAAGCCGTCAAAAGCTGTGGAATAAGGGTGAAACCAGTGGCAACACTCAGAAAGTTTTAAGTATTATGTATGATTGTGACGGAGATACTTTATTGATTAAAGTTGACCAAAAGGGTAATGCCTGTCATTTAGGGAACTATTCCTGCTTCAGTTTCCCTCTGTGGAACAGTGGTTCCGGTGAGAGTCTGCCTGTAGCTGACAATAAACTACCCTTGATTTTGTCAGACCTGTATAAAGTAATTCAATATAAGAGAATAAATGGCGGAGAGAAATCTTATACGAAATATTTATTCTCTGCCGGTCAGGATAAAATCTTAAAAAAGGTAGGGGAAGAAGCAGCAGAAACCATTATCGCTTCTAAAAATAACAGTCAGGAAGAAGTTATTTACGAGATGAGCGACTTGTGGTATCATTGTTTGGTGCTCTTGGCTTACCATAATATTACTCCCGGTCAAATGCTGGCAGAGTTAGGCGGTAGGCGCAGCAAAGAGAACAATAGTAAATATTAAGCTGGAGGTAATTATGGCTAGACTATTTGGCACGGACGGAGTAAGAGGGGTAGCAAATTCGCAACTGACACCGGAATTAGCATATAAATTAGGCAGGGCAGCAGCTCTGTATTTTGGCAGGGAAGCAAAGAACCCCAAAATAATTATTGGCAGGGATACCAGACTTTCCGGTACCATGCTGGAATCTGCCTTGGCGGCAGGTATATGCAGTGCCGGCGGGAATGCTCATTTATTGGGAGTGATTCCTACTCCTGCTGTTTCCTATTTAACAGAGCAAATGCATGCCAGCGCGGGAATAGTAATTTCTGCCTCTCATAATCCTTTTGAGGATAACGGCATTAAATTCTTTTCTCATACCGGGTATAAACTGCCTGATGCAGTGGAAGACGAAATCGCTGCTATTGTGGAGCAGCCTATTGACTATACCCAAAGTCCTACCGGTTCTTCCTTGGGACGGGTTATTGAGGAAAAAGACATGGGCAGGGAATATATTAAGCACATAGTTGCTTCTGCCGACAGAAGACTTAATGGCCTGAAGGTGGTTATGGACTGTGCCAACGGGGCCAATAGTCTTATTGCTCCGGAAATTCTCCGCCAATTAGGTGCTCATGTTATCCCGATTTTCTGCAACCCTAACGGTATCAATATTAACAATGGCTGCGGTTCCACCCACTTGGAAGCCTTAAAGAAAAAAGTTTTGGAAGAAAAAGCCGATGTAGGTGTAGCCAATGACGGGGATGCAGACCGTTGTCTGGTAGTGGATGAAAATGGGGATGCTTTGGATGGAGACCAGATTATGCTGATCTGTGCCATGGACTTAATGGCCAAGAAAAAGCTTAAGGACAATGTTTTGGTTATTACGGTCATGAGTAACGTTGGATTAACCAAGGCCATGAAAAAACAAGGTGGCAGCTGCGTTAAAACTTCAGTGGGGGATCGTTATGTTTTAGAAGAAATGCTGAAAAACGGGTATGATTTAGGGGGAGAACAATCCGGTCATATTATTTTTTCGGACTTTGCTAAAACCGGCGATGGTATGCTGACTGCCGTAAAATTATTAGGCTCTATGGTCCAAAAAAACAAGACATTATCTCAACTGGGTTCCTTAATGACAAAGTATCCGCAAATTTTAGTTAATGTCCGTGTCAAAGATAAAAATGGCTGGGATGAAAATACTGCCATTAAAGAAATCATTAGTAAGTATCAGCAAGAACTGGGTGAGGATGGGCAGGTACTGGTTCGTGCTTCCGGTACAGAACCACTTATCCGCATAATGGCAGAAGGACCTGACCAGGCTGAACTGGAACGTATGGCCGGAGCTATTGCTGAAGTAGTTCATAAGGAAATGGCCTAGTCTTTTATCGGTTTAATTGGTTAAAGAAGGGGAACATGAAAATTTATTGTGACCATTAGTTGACCTAGAACCGGAAAAATAGTATTATTACATTGCACAACGATGTGCCGCATGGGATTGCCTACCGTGCGGCATAAAATTATATTCAAAGGAGGATAGGAACACTTAGTCAGACAGCGCATGCACCATTCAGGTGGTGGACGAGGAAGAGGTTAATCGATCAGTCAGCGGGTGCCTCTCGGAAAACTGCAACCGAAATTAGATAACAAACCCCGGTGGTAACAACGGGAACAGAAAGTCTATGGCAGTGGGCAAAACAAAAAATAGGAGGTACTACATCTATGTGCGGTATCGTTGGATATATTGGAAGAAATCAGGCTACTCCTTTTTTGATGGAAGGCCTAAGCAAGCTGGAATACAGAGGTTATGATTCAGCCGGTATTGCCGTTTATAATAATGGCAAAATTGATATTGAAAAATGTATGGGAAGATTGGAATCCCTAAAACAAAAAATTAAAGGTCATGAACCTGAAGGAACAGTAGGTATCGGCCATACCCGCTGGGCAACTCATGGTCGGCCCAGTGATGTTAATGCTCATCCTCAATGTGATGAGAGCGGTGAATTTGTTGTTGTCCATAATGGTATTATTGAAAACTATATGACACTGAAGCAGGATTTAATTCAAAAAGGTCATAAGTTTGTATCAGAAACAGATACAGAGATAGTTGCCCATTTAATGGCAGAATATTATAACGGCAGCTTTGAAGATACTGTAAAGAAAGTCCTTGGTATGATTGAAGGTTCTTATTCTTTGGTATTTATGTGTGCCAAAGAACCTGATAAGATTATCTGTTCTAAGAAGAACAATCCGTTAATTATTGGTTTAGGTGAGGGAGAGAACTTTATTGCTTCCGATATTCCGGCCATTATAGCTAAAACCCGTCGTACATTTATTATGAATGACGGTGAAATT
>JALCSJ010000060.1 GCA_022653215.1 Acidaminococcaceae bacterium | reverse complement strand
ATTTCCGAGAAGGACCTGCTCATCATATCTGCAGAACCTACGAACTTAGTGTAGTAACCTTCCGGCAAATTCAGCTTGGGCACAATATCTGTTTTAATTTTATTAATCAGTTCACCGGAAGCAATACCTACGGTATTAGCGTAGACTGCTACCTGACGTTGTCTGTCTTCACGGTCGATTTTAGTAGGACCGGATTCCAGGTTAACATCTGCTATATCACCTAACCGTACGAAAGAAGCTGATGAATTGGAAATCAAGAGATTCTTTACGTCTTCAATATTTTTCTGCTGACCCATTTCCAGTTCAACACGAATAGAATAATCGTGGTCGGAAAAAGTGAAGTTATTAGTTGTGGTTTTGCCTTGGAAAGCCATTTGGACCACGTAACCAACGGACTTGGGATCCAGGCCGAACCGGCTGGCTTTGTCCTGGTTTACCCTGACGATAACTTCCGGCTCGTTTTCATAGCTGGAAACATCTACATCAGAAGCACCGGGGATTTTGCGAATCTGCTCCACTACATCTGAAGCGATTTTATTCAGCTCTGTTAAATCAGAACCACGGATACCCAGCTGAACAGGCCGCTTATCACCACGTCCGCCGCCCTGGCCACTGGTTACAGACAGTTTCATAGTATCAATCTGTTTAAATTGTACCCGCAAATCATCCATAATGTTCTGCATGGACTTTTTCCGTTCATCGGCAGGCACTAGTTTCACGGAAATCGTTGCTTGGTTGGCCGGCACTCTGGACCCGCCTAACCGCATGCCTACCAGCCGGACGCCCTCTTCTTTCATGACGATTTCTTCTACGGGCTTTACTAATCTGGCCATTTCCGTCACGCTGACGTTAGAAGGAGCAATAGCAGAAATATCGAACTCTCCTGAGTCGTAAGTAGGCTGAAATTCTACGCCTACCAAGGGCAGCAGGGCAAAGCAAATTACCATGGAAGCAAAGCCCATAGCAGTAACCCGCTTGGGATATTTAAAAGCTGCGTCCATTATATCTTCGTAAAATTTACGGAAAGACTGGAACCCTTTTTCAAAACCGTCTACACATTTTTGCCAGTATTTATTTCTGGGAATTTTAGCTTCCTCTTTAGGGTCTTTGAGGAAGTGGGCTGCCAGCATAGGTGTCAGAGAATAGGCCGAAAACGTAGAAAAGCACAGGGCTGCTGCTACGGTTAAACCGAATTGCCGGAAATATTGTCCCACTACTTCACCCATGGTACCGATAGGCACGAACACTGCCAGTAAGGACAGGGACGAAGCCAAAATAGCCAGGGACAATTCCTTGGTGGCAACTTCGGCCGCATCCATAGGTGCCTCGCCCAATTCCAAATGCCGGAAGATGTTTTCGATAAGCACGATAGCATCATCGATTAGCATACCTACTGCCAGGCTGATGCCCATCAGTGACATATTGTTCAAGGTGAAATTCAGGCTCTTCATGAGCACGAAAGAAACGATTACTGAGGTAGGAATAGCCATGCCGCCAATAATGGTGCCCCGAAGATTCTGCAGGAACATATAGGTAATAAACAAGGCTAAAAAACCGCCGAAGAGAATGGAAGACCACACGTCGGCAATATTATCTTTAATATATGTGGACGTATCTTTCAAGGAATTAATCTTAATATCTGCAGGAATTTGATTGGTATCCTGCATTTCCTTAATAGCGGCTTTCACACCGTCAATTACATTAACTGTATTGCTGCCGGACTGCTTACGGATATAGACGATAACGTTAGGTACCAGGTTAGCACGGGCATAGGATACATCTTCCTCGAAGGAATCCTCTACTCTGGCTACGTCGCTAAGCCGCACTACCCGTCCGTTATGATTGGCCACGGCGATTTTGTTCATGTCGTCTACGCTCTTAAACTTACCCAAAGTACGGACGGTAAGCTTCATGCCATTTTGTTCTACATTGCCGCCGGGGGTATTGGTGTTGGCATTATCCACGGCTGTGTAAATAGTCTGGAAAGGAATATTGTACGCTTTCAGCTTTTCCCCGTCTACCCAGACCTTTAGTTCTCTGTCGCCGGAACCGTAATAGTCTACTTCTGATACGCCTTCTACTTGCTGAAGACGGAGCTTGACTACATTCTCCAAGAGGCGCACAATCTCACCACGGCTGCGTCCTTCGCTGGCCATGGTAAATGAAGCTACGCTCTGGGCGGACAAATCCACTCTCTGGACTATAGGTTCATCAATGTCGTCAGGAAGTTTGCCCCGGACGGAGGCTACCTTTTCACGGACTTCACTGGATTTTTCCATAACATCCGTACCCAGAGGAAACTCTACAACAATCTGAGCATATCCTGCTCTGGCTGTGGAGGACATGGTCTTAATGCCGGACACCTGACTGACTCTGTTTTCAATTGGTTTAATAACCAGTGTCTCCATTTCTTCAGGAGCTGCACCGGTGTAGGTGACGCTGACGGAAACCAAGGGCAAATCTATCTCCGGGGCCATATCCACCCCCAACAGAGGATAATCCTTGATACCGAATATTACTAATACCATGATTAACATGGTAGTGAAAACCGGTTTATGAATAAAGGCTCTGATCATGGTTATTGCCCTTCCTTCTGGGGAATAACCACACTGCCTTCCCGTACCCTATTCTGTCCTTGTGTTATGATCTGGTCCTGCTCGGTGATGCCGCCCAGGATTTCTGCCTTACCGTCGCCGATATAGCCGGTGGTTAAAACTTTTCTGGAAACTTTGCCATCTTTATCTACAACAAAAACTGTTCGTTGGTCTTCACGCATAACAATAGCGCTTTGAGGAATAATAAGCACATTATTTTTAGGACTGCTCTGGAGAGAAACATTGGCATAAAGACCGCCTCTGAGGCTGTTGTCCCTGTTATCCACGGTAACTTCCGCAGCGAAGGTTCTGGCCGGAAGGTCTGCAACCTGAGCCAGTTTGGTAATGGTTCCCTGAACCTTTTTGTCCTGCATGGCAGGAATTATAACGTCGCAGGTAGCGCCTAAGGCCACGCTGCCAATCTGGCCTTCAGGAATGTTTATTTTTAAGATTAAGGAAGTTGTATCGGCAATATTGAACAAGGCCGTTCCCGCATTGGCATAATAGCCTTCCTGGAAGTTGCGTTTTACAACAGTGCCCCCTTGGGGGGTGATAACGTCTGTACCTTCTAATTTAGAGGCAGCGTTTTCATAGGTGCCTTGAGAAGAGGCTAATTTCCCTGCTGCCATATCTCTGGTGAATTTGGCATTATCCAGTGCCTGTTGGGAAATAGCACCGTTGGCATAGAGTTTTTGGTATCTTTCCAAAGTAGTTTCTGCCTGGGCGAGATTAGCTCTGGCATCGAACACACTGCCCTGAGCACTGTTAGCCGTAGCCACCAGTTCACCCGGGTCCAGAGATGCCAAAACTTGGCCAGCCACCACTTGGCTGCCCACATCTACGAATACTTTATTTACTCTGCCGGCTACTTTGGCGGCAATATCTGCCTGCCAAACAGGATCCAAGCTGCCGGAAAGCTTAACGATAGGATTAATGGTTCCCCTTGTGGGAAACGTGGTCGCCACCTGGACGGCAGCCTTGCCGGTGACGCTTTTTGCCTTGTTGTTGGCCACCACCAGCTTATTGACAATCTGAAAGACAATAATTGCTAAAACAATAAAACACCCTAGTAAAACATACCTTACTCTTTTATCATGCCAGTTCATAAAGATCGTTCTCCCCGATTTTCTGACTTCGCCCTTCTAAAGTGATTTTAATTATACTACTGAATATGTGACAAACCTATGTCTTTTTTCACTTTTTTGTCAAATTTATCCACGACGACGACGTCTCCATTGGTGCCAGGCACTTTTGGCGACGTTGGCGACCCATTGGTGCCAGGCACTTTTGGCGCCGTTGGCGGCCCATTGGTGCCTGGCACTTTTGGCGACGTTGGCGCCATCGGTGTCGCCATTGGTGCCTGGCACCAATGGCGACGGTGGCGACGTTGGGGACGTCAAAAAGCGACCGTGGCAAAGGGGCCCAATTCCGGTCCTCTTTGAAACGGTCGCACAAATTCTTAACTAAAATATACAATTGCCGGCATTAAAACATTGCCCAGAACAGCTAAAAATGTCACAGAATAGAACATTAAACGGCCGTAAACAGCGGTATAGTAGCTAACTACTTTGTTTTCTTTATAAACCCGACGCATATCATTGATTTTCATAATTACCAGAGCTACGGACAAAATAATGAAAATGCCCCAAATATTAACGTATTCCAAGAGGCCCAGTTCCAATGCGTCCGGCAAAAGGCTGGCACCTACCATGATATTGGCCACACAACCAAATAGTGCGCCGGGCAGCATGCTCAACGGGTCAACCCTATGGTAAATATTAATATACAGAACCATCAGAGCCCAAATCAAGCAACCGAACAGACCGATAAAGCATTTCACATACAGACCCAAACCATCCCGTTTTATTTGTAACGCAGTCACTATTTCACTGGAAATGTTTTTCAGACCTTCTATTTCCATGTCTCCTCTAGTATTGCGGTACTCATAGGCTTGAGCCCCCATTCCTGCTTTGGTAACACCATAGCCAGAAATATGCAAGTTTAAATTCACATTACTGTTCTCTTTATCAGGCACCAAAACCACTCGCATAGCTGTATAATCCGGTTCAATATAAAAACTAAGTTGATGTTTATCCAAAGGAAAGCTCTTGGTCCAGAAATTGTGGGTTACTCGTACCTTTGCCCTCAGCAATTGGTAATGCATATTGCCCTTTTTATAATTTTTCACGATACTTTTATTTAAAATACTTCCCTGATAAATACGAAAATGGTCGGCCATATCCGTAATATCATCCCCATCCCAGCGGAACCAGGTAAGAAAGCTGACACAGAACGTGCCCTTGGCCATGTCAATATCATAAATATTATCAACGTAAGTGCCGCAGGTGACCTTGGTAGCATCTTTGCTCACATAGCTCATATCTGCCAGAATTTTAGTCGGAATAACAAAAGTTTTGTTCCATTTTCTGTTATCTTTTTGTGTATTGTTTAACAAGGAAAGACAAAAATACAAGAGCAACGCTCCGGCAACCAGACAAAAGGTCAGCGGTCTCCTGCGTATAGAACGTTTTTCCCTGTCAGTCAAAGTATGATAATGCGGAAATATCCGCAAAAAAAGTTTTTCAATCATCGCTTCCCACTCCCCATTTAAAAGCCATAACACTTATAATGATAATCACCTATGCTCAAAAAATCAAGGGCGAAGCTCAAAAAGGAGACGCTGGCGTCGCCAAAAGTGCCTGGCACCAATGGAGACACTATTTGAGACAAAACATTGCCATTGGTGCCTAGCACCAATGGCGATGTTATAGTTCTTTTTTATTTGTTTAGTGCGGCTTTTCTTGAGAGGTTCAGGCGGCCTTTGGAGTCGATTTCCGTAAGCTTGACCATTATCTCGTCGCCGATAGAAACTACGTCTTCTACCTTGTTTACGCGCTCATTGGCCAGTTGAGAAATGTGTACCAGGCCTTCTTTGCCGGGCATAAATTCCACGAAAGCACCAAAGTTCATGATGCGGGTAACTTTGCCGGTGTAAATCTTGCCAACTTCAGGAACAGCGGTAATGCCTTTAATGGTAGCAACAGCTTTGTCAGCAGATTCGCTGTTCACAGCTGCTACATACACAGTACCGTCATCATCAACATCAATCTTAGCGCCGGTTTCTTCAACAATCTTCTTAATCATCTTGCCGCCGGGGCCGATGATGTCTTTAATCTTATCAGGATCAATCTTCAAAGTGGTAATCTTAGGAGCATACTTGCTCAGTTCTTTTCTGGGTTCAGGGATGCATTCCAGCATCTTGCCCAGGATAAAGTGTCTGCCTTCTTTGGCCTGTGCCAAAGCCTGCTTAAAGATTTCCTTGTTGATACCGTCGATTTTAATATCCATCTGCATTGCAGTGATACCTTTTTCGGTACCGGTTACCTTGAAGTCCATATCGCCCAGAGCATCTTCCAGACCTTGAATATCAGTCAAGATAGTGAAATCATCACCGTCTTTTACCAGACCCATAGCCACGCCGGAAACAGGAGCCTTAATAGGCACACCTGCGTCCATCAGGGACAAGGTGCTGGCACAAGTGGAAGCCATGGAAGAAGAACCGTTGGATTCCAATACTTCGGAAACCAGACGAATAGCATAAGGGAATTCCTCTTCAGAAGGAATTACCGGCAGCAAAGCTCTTTCTGCCAAAGCACCATGACCGATTTCACGTCTGCCGGGAGAACGCATAGGTTTGGTTTCTCCTACAGAATAAGGCGGGAAATTGTAATGGTGAATATAACGCTTTGTCACTTCAGGCCCTAAGCCATCGATGATTTGTGCTTCACGGAGTGGTGCCAATGTGGTGCAGTTCAGTACCTGAGTCTGACCACGTGTGAACAAGGCACTGCCATGAGGACGAGCCAAGATACCAACTTCGCAGGTTACAGGACGAACTTCGTTTAATTGACGACCATCAGGACGGATCTTGTCAACAGCAATAGTTCTACGAACTACAGCTTTGATTAATTTCTGGGTTACGTAGGCAACATCTGCCCCGTTATCAGGATATTGGTCAGCAAAATGTTCAGCAATTTCTTCTTTAACTTTGCCAACATTTTCATCTCTGTGGAGCTTATCTGCATCCATCAAAGCAGCCTTTAATTTAGCTTCGCCAAATTCTTTAACAGCGGCTACGATATCAGCAGGAGGCACGTAAACAGGCACATCCATCTTGGGTTTGCCAATCTCAGCCTGAATCTTTTCTTGGAATTCTACGATTTTTTTGATTTGGTCATGAGCAAACCAAATAGCATCCAGCATAGTGTCTTCGGATACTTCTTTAGCGCCTGCTTCTACCATCAAAATCGCGTCTTTGGTTCCTGCTACAGCCAGGTTTAATTCGCTGACTTCAGCTTGAGCCACAGTAGGACAAACAATAAATTGTCCATCAATTAAACCGATGCGGACACCGGCAATAGGTCCTTCAAAAGGAATATCAGAAATAGACAGTGCACAGGATGCACCGATCATAGCTGGAATATCCGGGGCATTGTCCGGGTCCACGGAAACGGCGGTAGCAACGATCTGAACATCGTTATGATACCCCTCCGGGAACATAGGTCTGATAGGTCTATCAATAAGACGGGAAGTTAAAATCGCGTTGGTGGAAGGACGACCTTCTCTTTTAATGAAACCTCCGGGAATTTTACCTACCGAGTACATTTTCTCTTCAAAATCCACTGTTAAAGGGAAGAAATCTACTCCCTCTCTTGGTTCTTTGGTACCTGTAACGGCCACAACAACTGCTGTTTCACCGTAACGAACTAATACGGCACCATTTGCTTGCTTGGCAATTTTGCCAATTTCCATAGTTAGGGTTCTTCCGCCTAACTCCATGCTGTAAGTATGCATCTTCAGCATCCTCCTTATTTTTCTCTCTAATTTGTTACCGTAATATTATACTACAAAACGGTCAAAATTCCTACTATTTATAAGATTTGAGAAAAATAGAGTATTTACTACTTCTGGTAAGATCCAGACTAACCCACTTACCCCATTTTTGTTAGAACCCAAATATAATATATATTCAATATAGCACCAATGCTATAATCAGCATTTGTAGCCCATGCCGCCCCTTCAATCCCGATGTTAGGATTACCAACACATATGTAGCATATACCTATTTTAATACAGGCTGCTACAACTATATTTCTGCTTAAGATGGGTATTTGCCGCATACCTTGTAGGATTCCAGAGGAGATTTGTTGCAAACTCAAACCAATTACCGATAAACTCATAATTTTTATAATACCACCGGCTGCTCTAGCATTATAAATAGTATGAGCTATGCTTTCTCCCCACCAATATAAAATCATACACAAGGGCAGGCTTAAGGCAAAGGCAAAGATACAAGAACACTGTGTCTTTGCTCTAACCTTACGAAAATTATTTGCCATTCTATCTCCCGCAATAATAGGCATTATGTTAATAGCCAGTGCCGAGGAAAAAATTGTACAAGCAAAAACAAGGGGCAAGGCAACCCCTGTGTAGTAACCATAAAACATAGTTCCATCTTGCACTGTGTATCCTGCCACAGCCAAACGATTAACGACTATAAGTGACTCTAAAATTCCTACCAAAGGATTGAATAAATTTACTGCAATAACAGGCCCCAGCACTCTCCCAAATTGTTTAATAATATTAATAGTTTGAATTAAGGATAACTTTCCCATAACGGGAACAGCCTCAACCTTTTTTTGCTTTTTGAAATAATATAACATAACAACTAAGCCTGCAATTGCCCCCAGCGCAGCTCCTAAGCTAGCCCCGCCCGCGGCATAAGCAATCCCTTTTTTCAAAAAAGCAAAAGCAAGCAGGAGCATGGCAAATACTCTCACCACCTGTTCGGTAATTTCGGTCAAAGCAATAGGAAGCATAATCCTATAACCTTGAAAATAACCACGAAAACAAGCTAAAATTGTCACAAAAAAAACTGCCGGTGCAAGAGCAATAATAGAAAAATATGCTCTTGTATCTCGTAACAATTCATATTTAGTCAAAAGTTCAGCAAGACATAAAAGGCCAAAGAAAAAAGTAACACTAATTAATAAAGAAAAGGCAAGTATTACCTTAAATGTTTGTTCCAAATTTCCATAGTCCTTTTGAGCCAAGTATTCCGAGGTTATTAGTGCTACTGCCGTGGGTATTCCTGAGCAAGACAAGGTAAGGGCAAAAAGATAGAATGGATAAGCCATTTGATAAAGTCCCATTCCTTCTCCGCCTATTATTCTTGACAAAAAAATCCAATTAAGTCCACCAATTATTTTCACCGTGATTCCAGATAATACTAACAGAAACGTTCCCCGTATTAATTTATGCTGTACTATATTCTCTTTTAAAACCAAAAAGGCTCTGCTAATTTTATTTTCACAAGCATTCATATTCACCTGCCATTAATAAATAACATATAAATAGTGTTGATGCTGCCTTCATGATAAAGGAACTCCCCTATTTTTGTCAAAAACGATATGCCCTACTCAAATGAAAAAAAAAGAGCCAAAAGTTTCTTTAAAAGAAACTTTTGGCTCTTTTAGCGTTATTTTATTTAGTTAGCAAGTCAAAATGGACGTAAAATTCAAATTTGCGTATTTCCATTTTTTTATACACCTACCGCAAGGCCAGAAACATATCTCTGGACGGCAAATTGTCAATGAAGTGCAACACTTTTCTTTAAAAGGAATTCACTAGGAGTTTGTTTAGTGCGGCTTTTCTGGAGTCAGGCGGCCTTTGGAGTCGATTTCCGTAAGCTTGACCAAGTGGAAGCCATGGAAGAAGAACCGTTTGATTCCAATACTTCGGAAACCAGACGAATAGAATAAGGTAATTCCTCTTCAGAAGGAATTACCGGCAGCAAAGCTCTTTCTGCCAAAGCACCATGACCGATTTCACGTCTGCCGGGAGAACGCATAGGTTTGGTTTCTCCTACAGAACGAACTTCGTTTAATTGACGACCGTCAGGACGGATCTTGTCAGCAGCAATAGTTCTACGAATCTATGATGCCTAGAAAAATGGGACTATAGCACAATTATAAATTGTGTTATAGTCCCTGAGTTTTAGAATTGATACTTCATGGTTTTCTTTTTGTCATACAAAGTCGTAGTGCTCTTAGCACCTAAATCGTTGGTAGAAATCCAGCGGTCAATACCTTCCGTACCCACTAATTCCAGATAACGGATATCCAGCAGAGGACGACGAACCAGACCGAAAGCCTGTACTTCATCAGTATGCTGATCAGCAGGACGCGGTTTAATCCTTAATGCCTTAGCATTATTCGGATCGGTAGACTGCAAAGGATTGTAGTTACCGGTGAAATCGTTGGCGCCATGACCCCAGATAGGATACATACCTGGAGTATAAGTATCAGCGGGAGTATCCCAAGTGGTCTTGCCAACCAAATCACTTACATCTTCACCAAACCTGTTGGTTACCTTACCGGTTTGAGCCGGAATGGGTGTGCCCTGCCAATATTCAGTGTGGTCAGAAGTATAGGTAAAGTCTGCAGGTGTTACATTCATGGTAGTGTTGTAGGTAACTTCATAATTTTTCATGATGTCATCTATGCCGCTTATACCTACTGTCAGCATGCCATTGTCTTTACTGTCTGTGTTCTTATAGCTGCCAACATTAGTAGTGCGATTAGAACTATCGGAATTATGAACAGCATTTTTAATGGCGGCTTCTTGTCCATTAGCAACATTGTCCAGACCAACTTCGCTATAAGTACTGTGCTCGCTGCCTGTGCCATATTCTTTGGTACCGGTTTGAGTAACGGTAATCTTACGCTTGCCAATATCGAATTTGTCAACATAGGTAATGATGTAGTTGGTAGCCAGATTATTGCCGGCGGTTACATCAACGGTCAAAGCCTGTGTACCATTACCATTAGTACCATAACTGCCTACATTAGTATGCTCATCAGTATTGTTGCCAATAGCGTTAGTGTTTTTGGCAGTAGCAACAGTTGTATTGAAATTTCCTTGATCCCAGGTGGTTAACCCACTGGCTGCGCCTGTGCTAATATCCTTAACAGTATAAGTACCACCGGCCGGATCAGCGTCACCATAGGTCTTGCTGCCAGTGGTTTCCACTGTCAAGCTGCGTTTGGTTACATCATATTGGCTATTAACAGCATCAAAGGTAATATCGTAGTTGCCTGCTTTGAATTCGTGGTTTCCTTTATCCGTATTTGATTCGTCATTAACGAAATTATCTGCACCTATAATATGTGTTGCATCTGCACCTTTATATGTGCCAACGTTAGCTTCTTCACCTACAGTATTGGTAATAATCACTTTACTGGTATCGAACTTATCACCATTTTGCAAAGCATCAGCAGTAACGGTGTATACGTTGCCGGTATTGGTGCCGTTAATAGTATTCTCACCATAAATCTTGCTGCCGGTAACCTTAATCTTAATAGCCTTTTTACCAATATTAAAGTCATCTTTGTAGGTAATAATGTAGTTGGTACTCATTTTAGCAGATCCACTATTGGTTCCGGTATTAGTTCCGGTGTTGATATAAGTATTTCCTACATCCAAACCTAATACTTTATCGCTACCATTAACTGTGCCATAACTTTTAGCATCAGACTTTTCGTCGGTGGAATTAGTTACAGAGTTTTGCCAAGCAGTGTAATTAGTACTGCCATGATGACTGTTGATTGTGGCAGTTTCATCCCAACTTGTTAAGCCCCTATTTGCATCTGCTGCACTAGTATCTGTAATTTCATAAGCACTGCCGGCCGGATCAGCGTCACCATATGTCTTACTGCCTTTAGTGGTTAAGTAAACTTCACGTTGGTGAATCGTGTACTTGTTATTAGCAGTATCCAGAGTAATAGTATAGTTGTTGGCATCAAAGCCTGTAGTGCCTGTATAACCGGCAACACCGGTAATAACGTTAACCAAAGTACCGCCTTTGCCATAT
>JALCSJ010000059.1 GCA_022653215.1 Acidaminococcaceae bacterium | reverse complement strand
GTTCCTACTTCTACTATTTCAGCAACAGCAGGAGTAATAACTTCCTGGCAAACTTCCCTGTTAAATTGACGGCTGCCTACATTCACTACCTTATAGGTAACTTTGGCCTGACCGTTTTTGCCGGGGGAAATAACATTTCTTCTGCCTCTGGGCAGATTGTCGTTATTTTTCAATTTCACAGCATAAGGAATTTCCTTAACTGCAGTTTGCACTTCGGAATCCTGACCAAGAATATTAATTGTCATACCCGGAGTAACCGGAGAACTAAGGGCCGGATAAACTTTATTTCCGCCATAACTGATCCCCATGGCATCAAGTGCCTCTTTTACTGTCTTGCGTCCTATAGAATAATCTGTTGCTCTACCATTGCGCCAAACTTTAATTGGCATTGCGCGAATAACTTCGATTCTGGATCCATCTTCTAATCTTGAGCTATTTAAGATATCATATCCATCTGACTGACCGAGTACTATACCTGCTTCTTCCAAAGCACCCTTCGTGGTCAGAGCTCTTGTGGAGATGGTGGTAGTTTGTCCGTCTGCAACAACGGTAATATTTTTAGGTGCAACTGCAAAGCCTAAAAAGTTAACCGAAGAGAGGACTAAAAGAACAGCAACTATCATCCTGTAGGAATGTTGAAATTTTTTGTTGTTTAACATTAACATACCTCCTTAGGAAAGCGGTTCTATTCTACCATTGGGGGTTTTTCGTGTCAAACTTGCGTTATTACCTGGTAATAAAAGTGTACAAAAAGTCACGAATTTTTTGTGAAAAATTCGTGACTTTTACACCCTATTTTACCCTAAAAAACAGTTTTTTTACATTTTTTGTGGAACTTTTTATGAGTTCATCCACCGTGGTGTTTCTTAGCTCCGCGGCATTTTTCACAACCAGTTCCGTAAAGGTTGGTTTATTTCTTTTTCCCCGAAAAGGTACCGGAGTCATATAAGGGGAATCAGTTTCGAATAAAAGACGTTCTTCCGGAACCCAGGCCAAAACCTCTCTGGCTTTTTTGGAGTTTTTAAAAGTAGTACTGCCTCCAAAACCAAAATACCAGCCAAGTTTGGCAAATTCTTTAGCAGTCTCTAAGCTGCCTGAGTAGCAGTGGAACACACCTGTAACACCTTTGGCTTCCTTTTGAATAATGGCCAGCATGTCACCATGGGCCTCTCTGTCGTGAATAATTACAGGCAGTCCTGTTCTTTTGGCAATCTGCAGCTGCCAAATGAAATATTTTTTCTGCAGGTCATGAGGAGCATTTTCATCATTATAATAGTCCAGCCCGATTTCACCAATGGCCACAACCTTAGGGTCTGTGCACCAGGTTTCTACCTGAGTCATGTCTTCCTCTGTACAGCGGGCAATTTCCTCAGGGTGCCAGCCAACTGCTGCCCAGACGAAAGGATATTGGTGAGCCAGTTCCATAGCATAACGAGAACTTGCTCCATCGCTGCCGGGATTAATAACCCCCGCCAGATTTTCTCTGATTTCTTCTAAAATGATTTCCCGGTCCTCATTGAAATCTGCACAATCCAGATGACAATGAGAATCGAAAAGTTGTAAGCGCGGCATCTTATTTCACCTTGCAACCGGAGCAGATGCCGGGAGCTGTAACTAATACCAAATGTCCCTGTCCGTCAGAAGCAGCTAAAAGCATACCTCTGGACTCTATACCACGGAGCTTGGCAGGCTTTAAGTTAGCAATAACAATAACATTCATACCGGGCAAATTCTCTTCTGTATAGTATTGGGCAATACCTGACACAATTGTTCTGGTTTCCGCCCCAATCTCTACAGATAATTTCATGAGCTTATCGGTTTTTGGCACTCTCTCTGCTGTTTTGATAGTAGCAACTCTTAAATCCAGTTTCGCAAAATCATCAATGGTGATTTCGCCCACCGTAGCAACTCCTGCTTCAGCAGTCTTGGGTGCAGCAACTTCTTTAGCCGCTTTCTTGCTTACGGCATGAACAGTCTCCCCTTTTTCATTAACTTCGATTCTTGGGAACAAAGGATTGCCTTTGTGAACTTTAGTCCCATCGGGAGTCCCGCCCCAGCCCACATCTGCCAGCAGAAATTGTTCGGGAACTGCCAAGCCTAATTGTTTGAAAATCTTAGGTGATGTAAAAGGCATGAAAGGTTCCAGCATAATAGCAATATTTCTTAAAGCATCAGCTAAATCATACATAACTGCTTCCAGCTTCTGAGCATCCGCAGGATTCTTGGCCAGAACCCAGGGAGCTGTCGTGTCAATATATTTGTTGGCTGCGCCTACATATTGCCAAAGGGTCTTAATAGCATCGGTAATAGCAAGCTTATCCATGTCAGCTTTATAGGTTTTCAAAGTCTCATCCAACAGAGTATGCAATTCAGTGCTGCCGGCATCTTCAATTGCCACTTTATGAATTACACCTCCATGGTATTTTTCAATCATGGTCAAAGTTCTATGGAGCAGATTGCCCAGGTCGTTAGCCAGGTCTGCATTAATACGGTTAATCAAAGCATCACGGGAGAAATTACCATCGCTGCCTAAATTAATTTCACGTAATAAGAAATAACGAATGGCATCAGGTCCAAATTCTTGAATAAGAGCCACAGGGTCAACTACATTACCCTTGGATTTACTCATTTTATCCCCGTCAACGATTAACCAGCCATGACCGTAAACCATCTTAGGTAATGGTTCACCAATAGCCATCAGCATAATAGGCCATATAATAGTATGGAAACGCACGATTTCCTTGCCAACCAAATGCAGATCGCATGGCCAGAACTTACGGAATTTCTCCATGTCAGTGCCGTAACCAATACCGGTAAAGTAGTTCAGCAAAGCATCAAACCACACATAAACTACATGTTTAGGGTCAAATGGTACTTTAATGCCCCAGTCGAAAGTACTCCGGGAAATGCATAAATCTTCCAAACCTTGTTTCAAGAAGTTAATCATTTCATTGCGGCGGGAAACAGGTTGAATGAAGTTAGGATTGTCTTCAATATACTTAAGCATCCTATCAGCATATTTACTCATTTTAAAGAAATAGCTTTCTTCCTTCATGGTTTCCACAGGACGGCCGCAGTCAGGGCACACTCCCCCTGCTTCTTCCAATTGATGCTCTGTCCAGTATGCTTCGCACTGAACGCAATATTTTCCTTCGTAATTCTTTTTGTAAATATCCCCTTGGTCATAAACCTTTTGGATAACAGCCTGGACTACTTTTTTGTGACGTTCTTCGCTGGTACGGACAAAATCATTATTGCTGATGCCCAGCATTTTCCAAAGTTTTTTGAAGTTGGCCACAATCCCATCTACATACTGGATAGGTGTCATGCCTGCTGCTTCGGCCTTTCTTTGGATTTTTTGGCCATGTTCGTCGCTGCCGGTTAAAAACATTACATCATAACCATCGGCTCTTTTGTATCTGGCAATACTGTCAGCAATGGTGGTGCAATAAGCATGTCCAATGTGCAAATTGGCACTGGGATAATAAATCGGTGTTGTAATATAATAACTAGGTTTTGTCATTTTACTTCCCCTTCTTCTTTCAATAATCTATTATATAATTCCCTTTTCGGGATTTTATATTCTTTAGCAACGGCCCCCAGAGCTGACTTTTTGTCAGTTCCTTGAGCCATGAGCATTCGTACTTTTTCCAGAGGATCCATGAGTTTCTCAGGTTCCTGAATATCTGTGGAACCGCCCATTACTACGACGAATTCACCTCTGGGAGGATTTTCTGCCAAGAAATTCAAGGCAGTAGTAACAGTGCCCCGGAAAAATTCCTCGTGAATTTTTGTCAGTTCTCTGGCCAGAACCATTGGCCTATCTCCCCAGGCGTTCAGAATGTCTTTAAGTACGTCCACTATTCTATGGGGTGCTTCATAAAGGACTATGGTACAAGTAATATGCTTCCACTCAGCCAGCTTTTCCCGGCGATTCTTTTTGCTTTTTGGCAAAAAGCCTCCGAAAAAGAAAGGTGAACATGGCAATCCTGAGCCAATCAGCCCAGTCAAGGCCGCATTAGCTCCCGGTACAGGGACTACGGTAATTCCTGCGGCAATGGCTTCTTTGGCCAGTGCTTCGCCAGGGTCGGCAATGCCTGGAAAACCGGCATCAGACACCAAGGCAATATTAGTCCCGTTGAGCATTTTTTCTATTAAGATGGGTCCTTGTCGCTCCTTATTGTGTTCATGGTAGCTGATCATGGGTCCATGAATGTCAAAGTGAGTCAATAGTTGTCTAGTGTGGCGGGTGTCTTCAGCAGCAATCAGGTCTGCTGCTTTCAGCATTTCCACCGCTCTGGGCGTCATGTCACTCAAGTTGCCTATGGGAGTGGCACAAAGGTACAGTGTACCTTTTCCTTCAACCATGTTATATTCTCCTTACGGTTATAATATTTATGCGCTACGGTCGTGCTATAACATACCGTAGTATTTGAGTGTGTCCTGGCTATAGGTGCCGTCGTTATTGTACATAATTAAAGGTGGCAGTACGTCCAGTCCCGGTCCTCCCCCTTTAGCAAATTCCGCCAGGAAAATCCAGGCCTTTTTGCTGACGAAAGAGTGAACCCATTGTAAACGTTTAAGCTCTAAATCATATTTCTGCCCTAGGAGAACTGCTTCGGAAAAACGCTCCGGTAGTTGAACCAAGGCAAAACGTCCTCTATATTTTACCATATATGCGGCCACTTGGAAAAAGTTTTCCAAAGTAACGTCTACTTCGTGACAGGCACCTGTAGCAATTATCCGACGTTTCCCACCAATACGGTAGGGAGGGTTGGCAATTACCAGGTCAAAGCTTTCTGCTTTTAATTTGTTCGTCAGCTGACGAATATCACAGCACATACCCTCTACTCGGTCTTCCAGCTTATTGGCCGTGATGCTTTCTTTAAACAGATCCACTACATGAGGATTGTTGTCTACCCCCACTACATGTGTCGCTCCTCTGGCGGCCAAAAGCATACTGATAGCTCCGGTTCCGGCTCCCAGTTCCAGCACTCTGGCCCTAGTTACCAGATGAGGAAAAGCTGCCAGAAAGACCGCATCTGTAGTAAAGCTGAATTCTTTGGCATCCTGCCAAATCTGATAGTTACATCCGGGCAGAGAATCCAAACGCTTGGTGTTCATTATTCTTCTACCTTAGAAGATTCTACAATTTCATCCCAGCCAACAGTAATTCTATTGCCCGGTGATAATTCTACAGAAACAGTCTGGTCACTGCGGCTGATGTGCATAACACGACCTTCACCGCTGGGTGTCATAACCATCATGCCGGGTTTTGGCACAGTGGTAGGTTCTTTTCTTTTACATTTTTTCTTGCCTGCGTACATATCATTTTCGTATTTCAGGCAGCAAAGCAATCTGCCGCAGATACCGGAAATTTTTGTAGGATTCAGGGACAAATTCTGGTCTTTGGCCATGCGGATAGACACAGGCTCAAAATCCCCCAGAAAAGTTGCACAGCACAAAGGTCTGCCGCAGCAGCCTATGCCTCCCAGCATTTTAGCTTCGTCTCTGACACCTATCTGACGAAGTTCGATTCTGGTACGGAATATTGCTGCTAAATCTTTAACCAGCTCACGGAAATCGATTCTACCGTCTGCGGTAAAATAGAAAATTATTTTGCCAATGTCAAAAGTATACTCTACATTTACCAAATGCATGTCTAATTTGCGATAGGCGATTTTTTCCTCACAAATTTTAAAAGCTTCTCTTTCTTTAACTTTATTTTCTTCGACTTTCTTGGCATCAGCTTCCGTAGCCTTTCTGATTAACGGCTTTAAAGGTGCTGCCAATTCTTCCTCTGCCACTTCTTTTACATCAAGTACCACTTCGCCGTATTCTATACCGCGAGCAGTTTCTACAATGGCATGGTCACCTTTTTTTACAGCAAAATCACCTGGGTCAAAATAATATATTTTTCCTGCTTTTTTAAATCTTATACCAACGACTTTAGTCACGGTCTTGCTCCTTTCCCATAAGACTGATTTTGACAATCAGTGCTTCTATAACGCTTTTACTCGCACAGCGGGCTCTGATTCCCCTGTAGGATTCACCTGTCCATAAAATTGTTTTTTCTATTTGTCCTGTAGTCCACAACTTAAAACACTGTTCTAAGCGCGGTTCAAGGTCAATGTTAAAGAATTGGCATTTCGTTCCGTCTTTCAAGAAAAGTCCATCCCGCAAAAGCAGGGAAAACATTTCCAAAAAAGTCAGACCTTCTTGATTGCCTACTTTGTCCAGCCATTCCAGGTTGCTGATAAAGTCCATAATGGCCGGATTCCCGGCATTTTCCAGAACGTTCAGTGCTCTTTCCCGCCACATGAGAGCATCTGCTTGCTGATAGGCCAAAGCTTTACCCGGTGAACCTGCCGCTAATCTAGCCAGTTCTTCAGGATGTTCCACCTGATGTTCCGCCAGAATAGCCGCTACGTCCCTATCTTCCAAACCGGTAAAACGTCTTTGGATAACCCGGGACAAAATCGTAGGCAGGAGTTTATTTATATCCGTGGCAATGAGGATGAACAGCCAGTATTCCGGTGGTTCTTCCAAAAGTTTCAAAAGGCTGTTGGCAGCAGGAGCTTTCATGAAGTCAGCTCCGTCAATTATGCAGACTTTATGAGTGGACATAGTTGGCGCATAAGCTGCCTGTCTGGCCATGTCTTTTATTTGTTCAATGAGAAGTTCTTTGCCGGGAGCCAGCTGGGCCACCTGAACCAAATCAGGGTGGGTGCCGGCATCCATGGCATGACAGGAACGGCAATTATCCGGTTCCAGGGGATTGCCCAGGCACAAAAAACTTTTAGCAAAGGCTTTGGCTAAAAGGCGTTTGCCTACTCCTTCCGGTCCGTAAAACAAAAGGGATGGAGTGGAGCGGCCTCCTTGAAGGAGGCTCTTCAGGAACTCTTTATTCTGTTGGTGTCCTTTTATGTTATCCCACATGATTATTAGTATACCTCAGTTTACAGTAATGGTTCTAGATGCTTGAAGATGTCCGCAGCAACAGTATCCTGGTCACGGATGGCATCAAGAACCACGATACGCTTGGGTTCAAGTTTCGCTAATGTCAAAAATCCATGACGGACCTTTTCCTGGAAGGCCAAACCTTCCATTTCGAAACGATCTTCTACACCGCGAGTGCTGCGTCTGACTGCTAATTGTTTGCTATCTCCGTCTAGGAGAATGGTCTTGTCCGGAATCAGGCCTTTGGTGGCAAAAGCATTCATGGTTTTTAGTACGTCCATATCCACCCCTCTAGTCAGTCCCTGATAGACAAAAGTAGAATCGCTGAATCTGTCGCAAAGGACCACTTTGCCCTGGGCGACGGCGGGAGCTATGACTTTTTCCACATGTTCTGCCCGTGCGGCCAAATACAGCAGAGTCTCGCATTCTGCTTTAATGGGGAATTTCGGATCCAGGACGATTTGGCGAATGGCTTCTGCGGCCTTGGTGCCCCCCGGTTCTCTGGTCAGTACTACTTCGTAGCCTTTGTTTTTGAACCATTCTGCTACTTTATGAATTTGGGTAGTTTTCCCGCTGCCATCGGGTCCTTCAAATGTTATAAATAAACCTTTTGTCATAATTTAATCACCTCAATGGTGGCCAGGTTTTCTGATACCGGCCCGCTTATAGGTAAGCCCAGGGCCAGCATAGACCGGCAATAGGCTATAATTTCTTTTGTAATGATTTCTCCGGGAACCAGAACAGGTATCCCCGGTGGATAAAAACTGATTTGTTCTTTGGAAATTCTTCCGATGCTTTGGGCAAAAGCTATTGTTTCACCTTGGGCGAAAAATGCTTCCCGGGGAATTAGCTTTTGTTCAGGAATATCAGGCAGCCGGGGAATAGTTAAAGATGCTTTCTCAGTCTTACGTCCCTGGTTTAAGACTGCTGCTATGCGCTGACATATTTCCGGAAATTCCCGGTTATCATCAGCATAGGTTACCAGAAATAGCACATTAGCCGGGTCAACCAGTTCTACAGCAATACCGGCCTTGCGCAATAATTCTCCTGCCCTAATGCCGGTTATGCCCAATCCTTGTACATTGGCAGTAACCTTGGTGACATCCAGATCTGCTACCCCGCCTTTGCCTATAATTTCTTTACCCAGAACTTTTATGCCTTGAACTGACTCCAAAGTCCTACGCAGTTTTTCAGCAGCCTTAACGGCCTGCTCCACAAGTTCTTTGCCTTTTGCAGCCATCTGGCTTCTTGCTCCGTCCAATGAACCTAACAATAAATAGTTTGGACTGGTTGTGGTAACCAGACTCATAGCTGCAGCCATGTGATCCCCATTAATTCCGGAACCTTTAATGTGCAGCATGGAACACTGGGTTAAGGCCCCTAAAATTTTATGAGTACTCTGAGCGGCTGCATCAGCGCCGCTTTGCAAGGCAGAAGGCGGCAACATAGTACTAAATCCTAAATGGGGTCCATGGGCTTCATCTACCAAAAGCACAGCTCCATGTCCATGAACTACCTTGGCAATGGCCTTAACATCTGCTGCCATTCCGTAATAATTCGGACTGGTAATAAGCACGCCTTTAATGTCAGGCTCTCTGTCCATAACCTCTGCCATTTGTTTTGCTGTTACCTGCAAACTCAAGGACCAATCTTCATCATAGGCCGGCAATAAATAAACCGGTTTTAACCCTGCTAAAATAACTGCTCCCACCACACTCCTATGAGCATTTCTGGGAATGAGGATTTTGTCCCCCGGGTTCAGTGCGCCCAGAACCATAGCATGAATGGCGCCTGTTGTCCCATTAGGAGCAAAAAAGCTACGGTCGGCCCCGTAAAGGTCGGCCGCTAAATTTTGTGCTTCTTTAATATAAGTTGTAGGATGATGAATGTCGTCCAGTTCACTCATTAGAGACACGTCTACAGCCAAAGCCTTTGCCCCCAAAAGAGCGGACAAATCCGCATCGGCTCCCCGCCCGCCTTTATGGCCGGGTGTATGAAGAGGATAAACTTTGGCTTTTCTGTATTTTTCCATTGCATCTAAAAGCGGCTTATAGTTAGGCAACACAAACTCCTCCATTATGATATATTTTCTATTTTAACACAAATTAGCATTTAGTACCATCTGTATGACTATATTATAACATCTTCTATTTTAATTGAATTGTTCTAGTGATATAATTAAAATATATTTTAATTAAGGAGAGTGATTTAGATGCAATTAAGAAAATTGTTTACCACTATGGCCGCCGGCTGCTTGGTACTGGCTTCAAGCATGGCTTTGGCTGCCCCCAAAGACGATTTGGCTGCTGCTTTGAATCGCATGAAAGATCCTGTAGGAACCTATAATATTGAAATGAAGATTCCTTTCGCTCATCTCGATACATTAACCAGCCATGTTAAATTGGATTTACAAACCAGTCCCTATGTTGCTCACGCAGTTATTACCACAGTCATGGGAAAACAAGCCCCTGCTGTAACTGAACTGTATGAAATTCAGGAAGGGAACCAAATTAAAACTTACAATCAGGAATTGCTTCATTCCGGCGACAAGACTAAATCCTGGGTTTACAGCTACTCCCCTGCTGCTAAAGGCAGCATCAGCGACAGCTTGGAACCTACTTCTCTGTTAGGTTCTGTCAGTGCTGTCCAATCCGTCAGCAATGCCGGCGGTGTTGAGCATCTGAAAGTTACCTTTGACAGTAACAAGCTTTTCAGCGACTGGGGTATCAGACATACTGTGGAACAAACAGCTAAATCTGATCCGAAGACTGATAAAGATTTCGAAGAACAATTTGAGAAACTGCGCAAGAGCGGTCCTATGTACGGCGATGTTTATATTACCAACGGCCGTATGACCAAATTCGAAGCCGACATTTCCAAACCTGTGAAAGCTTTTGAAAATGTTATTAAACACGGTGTTTCCCGTCAAAGCCACACCGGTGCTTTAGGCAACTGGATTTTGGGTATGATTTTGAAGACTAACAAGTCCACCATGACTTTGGACTGCGGTTCTTTGACTCACAGTGTTTCTGTTCCTCAAAGCGTTATTAACGCAGCAGTAGCTGAGCCAAAAAAATAATTACTAAAATTGTTCTAAAAGAGGCTGTAACACAGTGATAAAAGTCATTGTGTTACAGCCTCTTGGTTTTCTTGATTATCTAATTGCTAATTTATTAAATGCTTTATTCTATTGCTTCTTCAGCTACAATAGCATCGTTGACTTCACTTTCCGGTTTTTGTTTCTCATAATTCCAGGGATCTTTAACAATAACACCATTGGAAAATGGCACAAAAATTGAAATTAGTGAAGATAAAAACAGTAAGTATAAAAACCAGGCATGAGGTAATAAATCTATGGGGGAAACGCTGCCTTTGGTGAATCCGGTGATAATCAGCATCTGAGCACCATAAGGTATCAATCCCTGGAATACATTGGAAAAAGTATCCAATAAAGCCGCGCTTCTTCTGGGATCAACTTTGAATTTATAACACAAAGACCTGGCTACCTCTCCGTTAATAATAATCGCTACAGTATTGTTGGCAACAGCAATATCAGTAAGAGAAACTAAAGCAGATATAGCTACTTCAGCAGACCGGCGCCCTGAAATAAATTTTTGCGCATATTTCAAAAGTGCAGTAATGCCCCCTGCCTTATTAATCATATTAGCCAAACCGCCTATAAGTAAAGATAAAAGGAAAATATCCGTCATACCGGTAAACCCTGCATAAATCGTTTGAGCATAGGTTATGCAGGTAAAGCTGCCATAGTAAAACCCTATAAGACCGGCTAAAACAGTTCCCCCAAACAATACGGCAAACACATTGCCTCCGGCTATGGCACCTACCAAAACCACTACGTATGGCAATACTTTAATATAATTTATTTCTCCTGAAAGAGCAACCTTACCAATAGAAGAATTCCCGGTAAAAAGCAGTATAACAACCGTTATAATAGCAGGAATAAGGGTTAGCCATAAATTTAAGCGAAACTTATCTCTCATGCTGCATCCTTGAGTTCTGGTGGCAGCAATGGTCGTATCTGAAATAACCGAAAGATTATCCCCAAACATGCTTCCTCCCAAAACCACCCCTAAGAGCATTGGTATACCCATGCCTGTTTTTTCCGCTATGGAAATTGCAATAGGTCCAACAGCTACAACACTGCCTACAGATGTACCTGTAGCCAGAGAAATAAAAGCAGTAATAATAAAAATACCCGCTGCCAAATATTGAGTTGGAACATAATTTAGTCCAAGATTAACAGTAGCATCCAAACCGCCCATTGCTTTGCAGACAGCCGCAAAAGCCCCTGCCAGCAAATAAATCACACACATAATGAGAATATTTGAATCTCCACAACCTTCTAAAAAAGTATTAAACTTATCTTCAAACTTCCCTTTAAGCAAAATAAAAGCCACCAAAATTCCGATAACAGCTGCTACGGGCGCAGGAAACTGATAAAAAGCCATTTTCACGCCCTGAGCTTCTAAAACCAATCCACTACCCAAATATACAACTACAAATATGGCAAATGGTATAAGCGAACTCATGATGAACTACCTCCTATGTATTTTCCCCTCGGCATTCGTCAGCTGACCTTGCTTTATACTTAGATACTAACATTCCCCTAGTTCTTTGTAAAATACT
>JALCSJ010000058.1 GCA_022653215.1 Acidaminococcaceae bacterium | reverse complement strand
CAGCAGCCCTTCGACAAAAGAACTATGAAAAAGTCGTTAATGCCGGGGCAGAAGTAATTGTTGGCACTGCTTCCTTTAAAGATGCGCGTCATATTGACATTAAATTCCCGGATGGAAAAGCAGAAACTGTGGAAGCAGAAAAAATATTTATCAATACCGGTGCCCGTCCCTTTGTTCCCCCGATTGAGGGCTTGAAAGATAGTAAGTATTCCTATACAAGTGAACAGTTGCTGTCTTTAGACCTTTTACCTCATCATCTAGTAATTATTGGAGGCGGCTACATTGGTTTGGAATTTGCTTCCTTCTTCCGCAATTTTGGCTCAGAAGTTACTATCATTCAAGACGGCAATGTTTTTATTCCTCGTGAAGACAGGGATATCGCCGCTAAAGTTCTTGCCAGCCTTGAAAACCGTGGTGTAGTTGTATTACGTAACACCAAAACCCAAAAAGTTCATGATACGGCCAACAATGCCGTATTAACTATTGAAACAAAAGAGGGAGAAAAACAGTTGTCTGCCGACGCCATCTTAATTGCCACAGGTCGACGTCCCAATGTGCAAGGGTTGAATTTAGCTGCTGCCGGAGTAGAATTAACAGAACGTGGCGCAGTTAAAACCGATGAACACCTACGTACCTCCGTTCCTCATATTTGGGCAATGGGCGATGTAGTTGGCGGCTTGCAATTCACCTATATATCCTTGGACGATTTCCGTATTGTTAAATCCGGTCTTCTTGGTAAAGGTGAAAGAACCACGAAAAACCGTGGAGCAGTACCTTATAGTGTTTTCCTAGATCCGCCTTTTTCCCGAGTTGGGCTCAGTGAGGAGGAAGCTATAAAGGCAGGATATTCCATTAAAATTGCGAAATTACCGGCTATGGCCATTCCAAAAACTAAAATACTGCATCAACAGGAAGGGATACTTAAAGCGATAATTGATGCTAAAACAGATTTGATTTTAGGTGTACATTTATTCTGTGCTGACTCTCATGAAATGATTAACATCGTAAAAATCGCCATGGATGCTAAGCTTCCCTATACTGTTCTACGAGATGCAATCTATACACATCCTACCATGAGTGAAGGTTTCAATGACCTGTTTGCTTCCATATCTTAATACACAAAAACCTCAGTTCACTAAAGAACTGAGGTTTTACTTTATGTTGAAGTTCAAAAAACTATATCAGCCTAAAATCTAACATTTTTTCAAAAGATCTATAACCCCTTGTTTATTCAGGACTTTACCATAGCTTATAACCTTCTCGTCAACAACAAGAGCAGGAGTTGTCATGACACCATAAGCTGCAATTTTGGCAAAGTCAGTCACATGATCTATTTGAACATTCATACCAAGCTCTTCAAGAGCTTCTTTAGTTGCCTTCTCTAAGGCATTACATTTTTCGCACCCTGATCCAAGTACCTTAACACTACCAATTGACATAATAATTCCTCCTAAATAAATAAATTGTGAAAAACATTAAAAAGATATCCCACTATAATTATTCCAACAGTACAAATAGCAACAAAGACTCCCAGCAAACGTGGCTTGACAGCTTTTCTAAGCATAATAAGGGACGGGAGAGACAAGGTTGTTACCGCCATCATAAAGCTCAATACGGTTCCTAACATTGCTCCCTTGCCTAATAAAGCTTCGGCAATGGGAATAGTACCGAAAATATCAGCATACATTGGTACCCCAATCAAGGTGGCTAGAATAACCCCAAATTGATTGTTTTCCCCTAAGACCTTTTCAACCATGCTTTCCGGAATCCAGTTGTGAATTATTGCTCCTATGCCTACACCAATTATAATATAGGGGAACACTTTTTTAAAGGTACTCACAACCTGGTCTTTAGCATATTCCAATCTATCCTTCTGGGAAAGTGTGGGTGATTCAAGATCAATGCTACTAGCCTTGCGAATAAACTCCTCTACATACATCTCCATATGCATCTTTTCTATCAAAGTTCCACCAATTACGGCAACGATTAGACCAACTACCACATAGGCCACAGCAACCTTTGCACCGAAGATGCTCATAAGAAGAACCAGGCTGCCCAAATCCACCATGGGTGAGGATATTAAGAATGAAAATGTCACACCCAATGGCAATCCGGCACTGGTAAAACCGATAAACAGAGGAATTGATGAACAAGAACAGAAAGGTGTTACCGTTCCGAGTAGTGCAGCAATACAGTTGGCCCATATACCATGAAATCTGCCCATTATTTTTTTACTGCGTTCCGGGGGATAAAAACTTTGTATATATGAAATAATGAATATTAGAGTCCAAAGAAGAACTGTAATTTTAATAACATCATACAGAAAGAACTGCAAACTTCCACCCACAGGGCTTGCTGTGTCAAGTCCTAGTGATAAGAGCAGTTGTCCTATGAGTTCATTAAGCCATTTCATTCCCAAGACTTGATTTTGAAAGAAGTCCCAAATCATTTACAACCACACCCTCCGCCCTTATAACATGACAATCCATTGATAAAATCTTTAAACCCGGAAAGTGTCTCCAGATTCAATGAATAATGACACCATTTTCCTTCTTTCCTGCTTTCCACTAACCCACATTCACAAAGGACCTTCATATGATGAGATAATGTTGGCTGAGTAATAGCAAATTTTTCTAATAGTTTGCAAGCACACTTTTCTCCATCTGCCAGCATCTCTATAATCTGCAAACGATTAGAATCACTAAGGGCTTTGCAAATTAACGCTACATCGATAGAATTCATTTCCGTCACCTCGCATAGATAAATGTCTATGTGTTTATTATACGCATCATATAGATACTTGTCAATGTGTTTTTGTAAAAAAATCATTTTGCGTTACTATAAGCGCCATTAATAAACCATCGGCAAAAAAAACGACAAAACATGCTGTCCTGTTTATGGCTCTAGTAGTTTTAAGTATTTCTCATACCCTTGCTTAGCCATTGCCTCTTTGGGTATAAATTTTAAAGCAGCGCTGTTGATGCAATACCGAATTCCGCCTATATCTTTTGGTCCATCAGAAAACACATGACCTAGATGAGCATCGCCTAAAGAACTGCGTACTTCCGTTCTTACCATACCAAAAGAAGTATCAGTATTTTCCACCAGAAGTTTTTTGTCTATAGGCTTAGAAAAAGCAGGCCACCCACAGCCTGAATCAAATTTATCTGTGGAAACAAAAAGTGGTTCTCCTGTAGTAATATCAACATATATCCCCGGTCTAAACTCATGGTCATACTCATTATCAAAAGGCGGCTCAGTACCTTTTTCCTGTGTTACCTTGTATTGTATAGGTGTCAATTTCTGCCGTAATGTTTTCTGGTCCGGCTTAATATACATTGTCTTGGCATTGGCTTTTCTGGCTATATCAAATAGTTCCGGACGTATGTGACAATATCCGCCAACATTCTTATCTAAATAGTCTTGGTGATAATCTTCTGCTTTGTAGAAATTTCTAAGAGCTTGCACTTCAATGACAATGGGTTTTTCATACTTCTTCCCTAGCTCAGCAATTTGTGCGTTTATTACAGGCAAATCTTCCTTATCAGCATAATATACTCCCGTCCTATACTGATCGCCACTATCCCCACCCTGCCGATTAATGCTCGTTGGATCTATGGTCATAAAATACAAATTTAACAACGTTTTTAAGCTCACCACTCCTGTATCATAAGTAACCTTAACTGTCTCGGCAAATCCGGTAGTATGAGAACATACTTGTTGGTAAGTAGGGTTTTCAGTATTACCATTAGCATAACCTACTTCTGTATCTATTACCCCATTAATTTGTTTCATAAAATGTTCTGTTCCCCAGAAACACCCTCCTGCTAAATAAATAGTAGATTCTTTTCCCATGATTGTATGCTCCTTTGCTTTGGTTAAACTATTGCTTTGCGAATGTTTACCGGCGTAAGCATTATATAATGCTATGCCTGATAAACAGAAAAACAATAAAACTAATAAAAGGTTCCACTTGTGTTTTTTTAAGAACATCATCGGTCACCCCCTTATGTTCCAAAGCTCTAATTTCTTACTGCTTTTTTCATTTTTTTCAAAGTGAGTTTATCCTTTTCGCTTACCCGCAATGACTCCAGACATTTTTGAATGGCTTTGTTGTAGGTGAAATCATCTAAGTCTGCTTCTTGCAGAAACGCCTTAGTTTTCTCTGAAAATTTAACATAGGCTACAGAAATTCCCCAAGCCACCGCCATCTGAACATAATAGTCTTCCATTTTAATGTCTTCATAACACTCAAGAACTCTGTCTATATACTCTTCCGTAGTATAGTGGTCTAAAAGCATAACAACTCCAAAACGTACTTGATATGCCTGCCTTTTTTTCAAATAAGATTGGAGAAACTCCCAGCCCATTTCCCTGTTTTTTTCAAAACTTTTTAGACTGCCGCAAACTGTATCACATACTGCCCAACTATCTATTTTAGGCACAAATTTTTTTAAATATTTAATCTGTTGTCTCATGGTTAATGGTGCATAAGCTATAGTTAAACCATAGACAATCTTTTCTTCTGCCCAATAACCAATTGGCCCAGCCAATATTTCTTGCCAGTTGTTCTTAGCAATTTCTTTGGCCAATTTTTTTTGATTGGGAACACGCACCCCCAAAACATTATCTTTACCCGGACACAATTTGCTATGGAATTTTTTATATTTATCGTCTTGCATTTCCTGTAGTCGTTTTATAATATTCATCTATATGCGTTTCCCTACTTGTAATTAGATTTTCTTCAATAACTAATCCATGATTATTATTGCAAATATTCTTGTTAAAGAAGCATTTATAGAGCGTTACTGTTTATGCAATATTGAGTTCTACCTTAATGCTTATACTATTTTATTTTGCTCATTATATAATACTATATGAACAATATACTTGCAATTAGGATAATTGAAAAATGAAAAGACTATTTCAAAAAGCAACTATAGGGAAATACACCTTAAAAAAGAGGTTGGAACATCATGACTTTTTGTCATTGTGTTCCAACCTCTTTTTATTCTTAATATCCCTTATTAGCTAATTTTTCTAAAATAGTTGTAGAAGTAATTTGTCCTGTCTCTATTTCAGTTTTGCGCTTTTCCTCTTTAAGTATTTTTTCTTCACAACGCTGCAGTACATAATCACATTCCGCTATCGGAACAACAGCTACCCCATTATCATCAGCAATAATAATATCTCCCGGCAGAACCGGAACATTGCCACAGCAAATAGGCTTATTTAACATTCCCGGGCCTTCACTGTCTCCTGTATTGGGCACTACTGCTACGCCAAACACCGGATACTGCATTGCTCTTAGCTCTTGGATATCACGCACTGCCCCATCGACTACTAATCCTGCTATATGCCTTTTTTCAAAAGCTGCATAAGACATTATTTCTCCAATAACAGCATTCATATAATTGCCCCCGGTGTCAATAACAATGATGTCACCGGGCTCTGCAATTTCAATTGCTTTATGCAGCAGTAAATTGTCTCCGGGGCGCAGTCGTACAGTTACAGCCTGACCGCAGATAATCTTTCCCGGTACAAGACTTTTTATTTTCCCGCTCATAGCATTAAATCCTTGCATGGCATCACTTACAACACAAGCTCCATAGCTTTTTAATTTCAGGATTTTTTCTTGTACTATCTCTGCACCCTTTTTACCTAAAAAGAAATTTTCTTCTGACATTAAATATATCCTCCCATTCAACTTTTTTATTTGACATAGCCAATCCTTCATATTAAAATAAATTTAGCATTGATATTTTGCATATTAATAATTTTTTTTTATGAAAGAAAGGATGACCATTGCCGTGAAAATCACTCAGTTACGTTATTTTTCTGCTGCCTGCAAGCTTAATAGCATAACTAAAGCAGCTGAAATGCTTTTTGTCTCTCAGCCGGCTATTACTGCCTCTATTAAATCCTTAGAAGAAGAAATGGGTGTTTCCTTGCTTTACAGAAGCAAAAGAGCTGTAATGCCCACAGAGGAAGGTGAACGGTTCTTACAACGGTGTGATGCCATTTTAGAAGATATAGATGGTTTGACCTATGAATTTCAAAACATAAGCAAAGTCCATAAATCCATAACTGTAGGCATTCCGCCTATGATAGGTTATTTTCTGTTTCCCAAGGTGTTCTCCCAATTCAAGAAACGTTATCCCGGCATTAATATTATTGTTAAAGAAGCCGGTTCTGAAACTGCTAAAGGCCTGGTGAAAAACGGTGAATTGGAATTAGCTGTAATTACTATGGGCAGTACACAGCCTCCTGCTTTAAATGCTGAGATTCTTGGTCATACCCAGCTTATGTATTGTGTCAGCAAAGAACATCGTCTGGCTAAAAAGGAAACCATAGATTTCAGTGATATTGTGGGAGACCCCTTAATTCTTTTTACCAGCGGCTATTATCATGAGCTCTTATTGAAAAATCGTTTTATGCAGGCCAATATCACTCCGAATATTCTTTTTCATTCCAACCAAGTAATGACCATTAAAGGCTTCATCAGAGATAACACAGCCAATGGTTTTCTCCTGCCTCAAGTTATAGAACCTGAAGACCACATTGTTATGCTGCCCTTTAAAGATCCTCTGTCCATTAATGTTGCCGTTGTTTGGCGAAAAGATGCTTTTATTACCAAAGAAGCAGATTGCTTTATACGTTTTGTTTCTTCCCGTTTCAAGCAAGCTTCCTCAGATAAATAGGTTAAATACTCCCAGCAAAGCCAAAACAACTATAATCAGTAAAGTTGCAGCGGAAATCATAAACAATTTGGCAAACATTTTTGCTTCGTCTTTTTCCGAAAAATTGGGATCTGTAGCACAAGCTGCCAAAATCAATCCCCCTCCGGTAGAAGCTGGGCTGAGACCTGCATAAGCGGCACAAATGGCAATCATAGTTATCAAAACATTAGGTTCAACATTGCCTCCCATATATTCCACAATACTGCCTACGGTTGGTATCATAGTTGGATAAACAACTCCTGTTGCCGAAGAAAACCATGACATGACACCGGCACTAGCTCCGGTAATCGCAGCGGCTGTCCATGGAGTCATAATAGAACTCAGCATGGCGGACAGCAATTTAATGCCCCCTGCTTTAATAACCAATTTCATAAGTACTCCGACACCTGTTACCATAACAAGGGTGCCCCAAGGCACTTTGGCAATAGCTTTTCGCTCGTTTGTGGCACCCAAAAGGATTAATACAGAGCTAACAGCAAAACCTACAAGTCCGACATTTTTTCTAAAAACAAGAACCACAAAAATGAGGACAGCAAATCCTGTCAAAGTCAAAAGCTGATTTTTGTCGAAACCGGGCAACTCACTTAGTTTCATTTCTCCTTTGCTTTTCACATTATAACCTTTAAACAAGATAAAAACAAAAATTGCTTCTAAAATACTGACAAGCAAAGCACTTAAAAATAAAGTTTTGCTATAAGTTGTATAACCCAAAGGTACTGCCTGTGCCATAATTACGCTACAATCTGTGGTAATTGGGCTAAATCTGCCGCAGAAAATTCCTATTTCTCCAATGATGCACATCATTATAGGATTATACCCGGTTGCTGTGCCAAAAAAAGGTGCAGCAATAGCGCAAACAATTCCTAAAGAAGGAATACTGCCGGGCCCCGCTCCCGAAATAATTAGTCCAATAACCCATATCATGATAGGTGCTAACCAAGTATGTTTCCCAGCTACAGCGGTACATTTCTTGGCAAACAAATCTATGGAACCATTAGTATCTGCTATGCTGCATAAAAGAGTAATTCCCAACAACATTATAAACAAATTTGTGCCAAAGCCTTTTATAATATCTGCATCTTTAATTCCCATAAAAGTTCCGAAAATAAAAGCCGCTAATATTGCAATTATACCTACATTTACTTTCTTCTTAAAGCCGACTGCTATAACCGCAACAAGTAATAATAGCGAAATTATTGCCAAATTCATGGTATTTCCTCCCTTTATTTTTGTTGTTCAGTAATAAATCCTATTTTTCAGGAATCTTGGTAAAGATATCTGCTGCCGGAATCAAGGCAGTAACCCCGCAAGTAAAGAACACCAAACGCAGTACATCGGCAATTTCTTTGACAGTTGCACCGTTTTTTACCGCAAGACCGGCATGAGCATTAATTGTAGTTTGGACTCCTCTGGAAACGCCTAAAGCCATCATAATTAATTCCACATATTTTCTCGGTATTGTGAAATCATTGGCATAGGCGTTTTTATATTGTTCTAAAAAAGCTTTAAGCAAATCAGGGTCATTGGCAATCTTTTCCTGAAAAGGTGCTATATTACCTTTACGTAAAGTTTTCAATTCTTCCAGCAGCTTTTGTGATTTATCAATTTCTGTGCTATCTGTTTGTTCTAAAAACATAACTAAAGCCTCCTAAAGTTTTCTTGTTATTTTTGATATTTCTTTTTTAAAAATTCTTTTGCTGTTTCACCAAATAAAGCATAAGTTATGATGTCTTCCTCATTTTGAGCTAAATTACCGATTTCTGTCTTGCATTTCTCATAAGCTGGAGCTAGGAGTTCACCTGGTCTGCAGGTAATTAAATCCTTACCTTGCAGCACCTTCTTCAGGAGTTCAGATTTTACAATTCCAGGAGTTTTCCCATAGGCACCCCTAATGTATTCCTTGGTTTCTTTAGGCAGCATCTTATAACGTTCTTTCAGCATAACATTCATAACAGCCTGTACTCCGACTATTTGGGAAAAGGGAGTAGCTAAAGGCGGATAGCCAAGATCTTGTCTTACAAACTCTGCTTCTTGTAAAACCTGATCTAATTTATCAAGAATATTCAACTGTTTTAATTGATTTTCAAGATTGGAAAGCATCCCTCCGGGAATTTGATGTTTTAAAACGCTAATATCCACACCTGTGAATTTAGAAGTAAATTCTTTATATTTTGCTCTTATCATTTGAAAATAAGCATTAATCTCGGATAAAAGTCTCAAATCCAGCTTGGCAGCACGAGGAGTATTTCTAAGTGCAACCAAAATGCTTTCCACAGGCGGGTGGCTGGTGCCAAGGGCAAAAGATGCTACATCCACATCTAAAACATCTACTCCGGCTTTTGCGGCCTCCCAATATGTCATATCCGCCATACCACCTGTGCAGTGACATTGTAAATGTATTGGTACCTGAATATTTTGTTTCATACTTTTTATCATTGTACCTGCAGAAACTGGATCCAGTAAACCTGCCGTATCTTCAATATGAATGGCTTCTGCTCCCATTGCTTCATACTTTTTAGCAATTTCTACATATTTTTCCAAATTGTGAACCGGACTGATAGTATAGATAATATTTGCCTCTATTTTCTTGCCAGCTTTTTTTACTGCCTTAAATACAGTTTCGCAATTCCGTGTATCATTAAGCCCATCAAAAGTTAAAAATATATCGATACCGGCTTTGGCTGCCGCAGCTATAAAGTGTTCTACAATATCATCGGGATATTGAATATAACCCACAAGATTCTGTCCTCGTAAAAACATCCTTAAAGGTGTTTTTTTTACCAGTTTTTTTATGGCTCTAAGCCTTTCCCAAGGATCTTCCTGAAGGTAACGAATCGCTGAATCAAATGTTGCCCCACCCCAAACTTCCATGGATTCATAACCAACTTGATCCATTTTTGGTAAAATAGGCAGCATATCTTCTGTCCGCATACGGGTAGCAATTAATGACTGCTGGCCATCTCTAAGCTCAACGCTGGCAAAACCTACAGGTTCAGTTTCACACTCAAATTCTGTATGTCCTTCAAAATAATTGTTCATAGGTTTATCCTTTCTGTTGGATTAAACCTTCTGCTAATTGCCGTTTAATCATAGGTTTAATCCCGTCATTTTTGAGAATGTTCATAATATAAGGAGAAAAGGGAACTGCTTTAGCTATAACACCTGTTGTTTGATTCTTGATTTCTCCTGTTTCTATGTTTACGGAAGCGATGTCCCCTTCTTTAAAAAGTTTGCTTATGCCTTTACAAGTAATAACCGGTACTCCTAAATTAATAGCATTACGATAAAATATTCTGCCAAAGGATTCGGCAATTATCGCTCCCACTCCTATACCTTTTAAAGTAATTGCCGCATGTTCACGGGAAGACCCGCATCCGAAATTAGTACCGGCAACAATAATATTTCCCGGTTTAAACTTATTAACAAATTCAGGGTCATACCCAGCCAAAGCATGCTTTTTCACTTCATCTACATCTGTAATTTCTACATAAATACCCGGATAAATCTGATCCGTATCAATATTTTTTCCTAAAAGAAAAACCTTTCCTTTAGCAATTGCCTCCATGCTGACTACCTCCTTATATTTCAGTTACCGGACTAGTGATTCTGCCTGTTAGTGCACTCATGGCAACAGTTGCCGGTGATGCCAAATAAATCTTTCCTTTTGTTGAACCCATCCGGCCCGGGAAATTTCTGTTTGTTGAACTTATGCAGGTTTCATTGTCTCCCAGCATACCTTGATGAATACCGCAGCAGGCTCCACATCCTGTAGAAATTAATGTTGCCCCTGCATCTAAAAGTGTCTTTATATAGCCCTTAGCCATGCTTTCTTCTAAAACTGCTTTGGAGGCCGGAGCTACAATCAGCCGCACTGCCTTATGAATATGCTTGCTTTGCAGGATTTGTGCAGCTATGGCAATATCCTCTGTCCTGCCACCTGTGCAAGAACCTAAATATGCTTGATCTATTTTCACATTTTCATAATCTTTGAGAACTCCTACGTTATCTACGCTGCTGGGGATAGCAACCTGGGGTTCCAAACCTGATACATCATAAGTAAGATCTGCTGCATACTTAAAATTAGCATCAGTATGGTAAACATCGTAATGCTTTACAGCATGCTCTTTTAAGAATGTTTTTGTAATTTCGTCAGGTTGAATATAGCAAGCTTTAGCTCCCATTTCCGTGGTCATATTGCAAAGACACATTCTTTGAGAAACGCTTAACTCCTTGATAACCGGCCCGGCAAATTCCACAGCCTTATATACTGCATAATCAGCTCCTAAATCACCTATTATGTGCAAAATTACATCTTTGGCATAGACGCCTTTAGGTAGTTTGCCTGTTAAATTAATCCTTATGATTTCCGGAACCATAAACCAAAGTTTGCCGGTAATCATAATAGTAGCTAAATCTGTGGCCCCGACACCGGTACTGAAAGCACCAAAAGCCCCATGGGTAGGAGTATGAGAGTCTGTTACTACAATAATCTCTCCGGGACATGACCAGCCTTTATCTGCCAGGACCTGATGGCATACCCCTTCGTTAACTTCCATAAGATTTTTAATACCTTGTTCTTGGCAAAACTCACGAAATGCTCTATGATTATTGGCTTGCAATGTTGTTGCACATGGTGCATAATGGTCGAAAAAAAACACTAACTTGTCTGGGTCGAATACTTTTTTGGCGCCCATTTCATAAAACGATCTAACAGTTTGTAAATAAACATCGTTAATTCCAGCTACATCAACTGTGCAGTTGACAATTTCCCCTGTAGTTACTTGGGGAACACCTGCTTTTGCTGCTAATATTTTTTCAATTGCGTGCATAATTTCACTCCTTGTTATTTTTCTCTTTTTTTATGTTCTGCAAACCCTGTCCGGACACCCTCATCTATCTATTTGCATTATAATTTTGCTACTATCATAAATCAAATACCGAAATCTGATTTATTAATAAATAAAATTTATTTTAAGTTGTAAAAAAGTAGCCGGGTTACGAATTTTTCAACTCGTAACCCGGCTTATTTAACATCTATTTTCACTTTGCAAATCAGTTGCTATAAATAGTTAGCGAAATAAAACGAGGATATTCATCAAAGATCAGATATTCCCCACATCCTATTCCATAGGCTCCATTTGTAGTATCTGGTACAGTAGACGGTCTTGGACAGCGGTTGAGCTT
>JALCSJ010000057.1 GCA_022653215.1 Acidaminococcaceae bacterium | reverse complement strand
GCAAACAACAGCAGCAACAACAGCAAAAAAATCAATAGGCTAAAAGAGAAACAAAAAAGGCTGTAACACAATGACTTTTGTCATCATGTTACAGCCACTTTTATATCTTTTAACTTACACGCACATCTACTTCAAAGAGTCTGTTCCAGGGAAATTCTACACTGTAGTCAGTACCGGCTAAGCAAGGTTCATCAGCAACATATTGCTTGAATAACTTGTTGGTATCGACTAAAACTCGGTTATAGTATTTTCCTAAATCATATTTCAGTTTAAAATCATGTCTGTCAATATCCAGGGCTACTCTGTAACGAACATTGGCCTGGTAAATCCAGTCATCTAAATAACGTGTTTTCAATAAATTGGTTATAGCTTTTTTATTCATACGAGGACTGAGCACACCTTGAGAAATAGCATAACCGATACTGTTATCTGCTGTATTCCAACCATTATAGGCAGTTAGATGGGAGAGTACATCACGATTTTCCAGGGCATACATGAAACCATTGTCAGCACCGTTAGCATACGAAATATCTGCCAGGGAAACTTTATGACCATGGACTAATTTGCTTAATTCTTTGGCAAATTGTTTATTGGGATTGGAACTGTAAGGAGCATTTTCGTTGGAAGTAGAATCCTGGCAACGTCCGTCATAGGGAGTATTGATAGCCAGCACAATATTTGCTCTGTCAGGATGGAGAGTTTCTTTGCAGCCGGCGGCGATTATTTGATCTGTTACAGAGTTTTCTACGCTTTCATCTGAGAAAAGGGGAACAGTAGAACCACCTTTGCCGGGCGCATAAGTTACATAGAGCTTTGGCTCCTTGCCGGTAATTTCGTTAATAGCTCTGGTTATTAATAACAAGCCGATTTGGTCAACACCGGGAATAATCTGAAAAACTTTTTTTTGCAGACCGCCGCCGTAGTGGGCCAGATGTCTGGCTTCCATATGAGTCTGAGACAGGGGAGCATTGTCGTCTTTGCCAATAGCCAGAAAATGAAAGACCTTTTTATGACTTAAATCAATAAGTTCTTGATTAGCTTTCATATTTACTTTACGTCGTTTCATCCAGTCATAAAGCAAATCTTCGGGAATCATCCGCAGCAAGTCGGCTTTTTCCGAAGCTTCCCGGCCTGTTAAAATGTTCGTGTCTTCCTTGTCATTTAGCTGGGTAAGACGGAAAATACTGGGACCAAAGAAACGATAATAATCAGGCTCAACATTACCTATACTTTCTTCAGGGGTACGCATAATAGTGGAGAAAGCAAAAATTTTTAAATTAGGATTTTTTTTGCCTAATTCCTCTAAACGGGCAATCTTTTTCGTAATCATCCAATTAATAAGATGATGTTTACGGGAGGCAACTAAGCCACCGTAGTTTAAACTATCAGTAGAGACAACAGCGGCCTTAGCAGTGGGAGCTTCTTTTTCCAGCCACTTCCATAGCTTAACTTCATTACCGCTGGATCTGTAGTTGGCTATACAGTCTTTGGGAGGAACTGTTAAAGGAAAACCTGCCGCTGTTGCGGTTTTTTGTACATAACTCAGACAAACGGGACGATTATCCATAGGTACATAAATAATTTTTTGCGAAGCTTCTGTTAGGGTTCCCCAACCTGTACTAATTATTAGTAAAAAGCCGCTTATTATTGTAAGCATTGTTTTTCTCTTCATTTGTTTCCTCCTAATTAACGTCCATAAACGTCCATATATTATACAACATTTTTCTTTAACATTCAAAAAAAATACTTATAATAATATGGTATAATAAATAATTATCATATAATGTGAGGCTTGAAAAATGAAATTTAAAATCAAAGCACCTTTTAATCCTGCCGGTGACCAACCCCAGGCTATAGACAAATTAGCAGCAGGCGTAGAAAAAGGTTTGCACACTCAGGTACTACTGGGAGCAACAGGTACAGGTAAGACCTATACTATTGCCCAGGTAATCAACAAAGTACAGAAACCAACTCTGGTTATTGCTCATAATAAAACCTTGGCGGCACAATTAGCCAGTGAGTTAAAACTGTTTTTCCCGGAAAACGCCGTAGAATATTTTGTCTCCTATTATGATTACTATCAGCCGGAGGCCTATATTCCTTCAACTGATACTTATATCGAAAAAGATTCTTCTATTAACGATGAAATCGATAAGCTGCGGCACTCTGCTACCAGTGCACTTTTTGAGCGTAAAGATGTTATTGTGGTGGCCAGTGTTTCCTGTATTTATGGTTTAGGCGCACCTAAAGATTACTATGATATGGTATTGTCTTTACGTGTAGGTCAGACTGTGGACAGACAAGAAATATTGAAAAAATTAGTGGAGATTCAATATACTCGCAATGATATTGCCTTTGAACGGGGTACCTTTAGAGTCAGAGGTGATGTAATTGAGGTCATTCCTGCCAGCTACAATGAAAAAGGTATTCGTATCGAATTGTTCGGTGATGAAGTAGACGGCATTATGGAAATAGATGTTTTAACCGGAGCAGTTTTGACTAAGCGCACTCATGTGGCAATTTTCCCGGCCTCTCATTATGTAACCAGCAGGGATAATCTGGAACGGGCCATGGAAGATATTAAAACAGAACTGGCCCAGCAATTAGCCAAATTAAACGAACAGGGTAAATTGTTGGAAGCAGAACGCTTAGCACAAAGAACAAATTATGATTTGGAAATGATGGAAGAAATGGGTTACTGCAGCGGCATTGAAAATTATTCCAGACATTTGACAGGCAGAAATCCGGGAGAACCGCCTTTCACTTTGGTAAATTATTTCCCGCCTGACTTTCTCACTGTCATAGATGAATGTCATGTGACACTGCCCCAGATTCGTGCTATGTTCGCCGGAGACAGGTCCAGAAAGAATATGCTGGTGGAATATGGTTTTAGATTGCCCTCTGCTTTGGACAATAGACCTTTGACCTTTGATGAGTTTCAGGCTCAGCGCAATCAGGCGATTTATGTGTCAGCTACACCTTCGGACTATGAACTTAAAGAAGCAGATCAGGTAGTGGAGCAGATTATCAGACCAACAGGTTTGCTGGATCCTTGCATTGAGGTCCGTCCCATTAAAGGACAGATTGATGATTTGCTTTCAGAAATTCATAAAGTAGTGGCAGGGGGAGAACGTATCCTGGTTACTACCTTGACTAAACGTATGGCTGAAGATTTAACGGATTATCTGGCTCAGGCCGGGGTGAAAGTACGCTATCTCCATTCGGATATTGTGACTATTGAAAGAGCGGAAATCATTCATGACTTACGGGCGGGAGATTTTGACGTGTTGGTTGGTATTAACCTTTTAAGAGAAGGATTGGATTTGCCGGAAGTATCTTTAATCGCTATTTTGGATGCAGATAAAGAAGGCTTTTTGCGCAGTGATACAGCTATGATTCAGACTATTGGCCGTGCAGCCAGAAATGCCCATGGACGGGTAATTATGTATGCAGATGTAATGACCGGTTCTATGAAGCGGGCCATAGATGAAACCAATCGTCGGCGTCAGATTCAAGATGCCTACAACAAAGAGCACGGCATTACTCCTAAAACTATTCAAAAGAAAGTTGTAGAACTGATAAAACTTACTAAGGTAGCAGAAGAAGATACTACCAAAACTTATTCTGCTAAGACCTTAAAGAAATTAAGCGGTCATTCCATAGAAAAACAGGCACAGGAATTAGAAAAGAAAATGCGGGATGCGGCTAAGCACCTTGATTTCGAAAGAGCTGCCGAATATCGGGACAGAATTATTCTGCTCAAGGGTGAACTGGGCAAACGCAAAGGAGAAACAAGAGGAGCTAAATGACAGAAGATAAATTAATAATTAAAGGTGCCAGACAGCACAATTTAAAAAACATTTCACTGGAAATTCCCAGAAATAAACTGGTAGTTATTACCGGACTATCAGGGTCAGGAAAATCTTCTCTGGCTTTTGATACAATTTATGCCGAAGGACAAAGGCGCTATGTAGAATCTTTATCATCTTACGCCAGACAGTTCTTGGGACAAATGGATAAACCTGATGTGGACTATATTGAAGGACTGAGTCCGGCTATTTCCATTGACCAAAAAACCACCAGCCGGAATCCTCGTTCTACAGTAGGTACCGTCACAGAAATTTATGATTATCTCAGATTGCTTTTTGCCAGAATAGGTATTCCTCATTGTCCTAAGTGCGGGAAAGTAATTGAAAAACAATCTGTGGAACAGATTGCCGATAAAGTGCTGGCTTTGCCGGAAGGTACAAAGTTCATGATTTTGGCTCCTTTGATCTGGGGCCGTAAAGGTGAGCACAAAAGTGTTTTGGACAATGCCAAAAAGGCCGGCTATGTCAGAGTTAAAATAGACGGCAAGATTTATACCTTAGATGAAGAAATAGTTTTGGATAAAAAGAAAAAGCATTATATTTCTGTTGTTGTAGATCGTCTGGTAGCCCGTCCCGACCTGGGACAGAGATTGAACGATTCTCTGACTACGGCTTTAGCTTTGTCTGACGGTATTGTGGAAATAGAACAAATCGATGGACCCAGTACGGTTTTCAGCGAACATTTTGCCTGCAGTGAGTGCGGTATCAGTTTGCCGGAAATTGAGCCAAGACTATTTTCTTTTAATGCTCCTTACGGAGCTTGTCCTGACTGCATGGGATTGGGCATGCATATGGAATTTGATTTGGATTTAGTCATTCCTGACAAGAAAAAAAGTTTTGCAGAGGGTGCAATTGCGGCAGTAAGCTCCAATCCTAAATCCTATTTTCTTAAACAGTTCGGGGCAGTGCTGGCATCCAGGGGACTAAGCCTGAACAATTGCTGGAAAGATATTCCTAAGAAAATTCAGACGGAACTTCTTTACGGTATTGAAGATGAAACTTTTAGCTTTTACTATGAGAATCTTATGGGAGAAAACAGGGAACATACTACGGCTTTTGAAGGGATAATTCCTCTTTTGCAAAGACGGCACAAAGAGGCAATGAGCGAAGCTCAACGGTTGGACTATGAAAGCTTTATGACCTCTATTCCTTGTCCTACCTGTCACGGGGCACGGCTGAAACCGGAAGTTCTGGCTATTACCGTAGGTGATAAAAACATTCAGCAGGTAACAGCTTATACTGTTCAGAATGCTATTAAATTTTTCGAAACTTTGCAACTGACTAAACGTCAGGCCTTTATCGCCAAGCAAATATTAAAAGAAATTCTGGCTAGATTGCATTTTCTGGATAACGTAGGTTTAAACTATCTGACCTTGGACAGAAGAGCAGGAACCTTATCCGGCGGCGAAGCTCAGCGTATCAGACTGGCCACGCAGATCGGTTCCGGTTTGGTAGGAGTTTTGTATATTTTGGATGAACCAAGTATTGGTTTGCATCAGAGAGATAATGACAAGCTGTTGGCTACTTTGAAAAATTTACGAGATATGGGCAATACAGTATTGGTGGTAGAGCATGATGAGGACACTATGCTGGCTGCGGACCAGATTATTGATATTGGCCCGGGGGCCGGAGAAAAAGGCGGCTATGTAGTAGCTCAGGGTACTGCCGCAGAAATTGAAAAGGTGCCGGAGTCTATTACAGGGCAGTATTTAAGCGGCAAAAAATTCATACCAATTCCCCAAGAAAGAAGAAAAGGCAATGGTAAATTTATTACCGTAAAAGGGGCCCGAGCAAATAATTTAAAAGACATAGACGTTAAATTCCCCTTAGGTGTATTTACTGTTGTTACCGGTGTCAGCGGCAGTGGTAAGAGTACTCTGGTAAATGATATTCTTTATCAAGCCTTGGCTCAGCAGCTCCATGGAGCACGACTGAGACCGGCAGAACATGATAAAATATTGGGCATTAACAATATTGACAAAGTTATTAATATTGACCAATCTCCTATTGGCAGGACACCTCGGTCCAATCCTGCCACCTACACAGGAGTATTTGATCCTATCAGAACACTGTTTGCTTCTACCAATGAAGCTAAAGTCAGAGGATATAAACCCGGGCGTTTCAGCTTTAATGTCAAGGGTGGACGTTGCGAAGCCTGCAGCGGGGATGGTGTCAACAAAATAGAGATGAATTTTCTGCCGGATGTTTACGTTCCCTGCGAAGTTTGTAAAGGGGCCCGTTACAACCGGGAAACTCTGGAAGTCCATTATAAAGGAAAAAATATTTCCGATGTTTTGAACATGACAGTAACAGAGTCCTGTGCCTATTTTAAAAATCAGCAGAGAATATTGCGTAAGCTCCAGGTCCTGGAAGACGTGGGGCTGGGTTATATACATTTGGGTCAGGCAGCTACTACATTGTCAGGTGGTGAAGCTCAGCGGGTAAAACTGGCTACGGAATTGGCCAAAGTGGGAACCGGAAGTACTTTGTATATTTTGGATGAACCAACTACCGGACTGCATGTTGATGACGTAGCTAAGCTTCTCCAAGTGCTGGAGCGGCTGGTAGATGCCGGAAATACGGTAGTAGTAATTGAACATAATCTTGATGTAATTAAAACAGCAGATTATTTAATCGATTTGGGCCCTGAAGGCGGAGACAAAGGGGGCACTATAGTAGCCCAAGGAACTCCCGAAGCAGTTGCCAAAGTGAAAAAGTCCTATACGGGACAATATTTAAAGAAGGTTTTAAAATGAATGATTCTATCGCCCAAACTTTAGCAGTATTACCTAATGCTCCCGGGGTGTATATTATGCACGACATTACCGGGAAAGTTATTTATGTGGGAAAAGCCATAATTTTAAAAAATCGGGTGCGGAGTTATTTTCGCCCATCTAATAAACAATCCCCCAAAGTTCAGGCCTTAGTTGCTCATGTTCAGGAAATAGAAACTATTGTTACGGCCAATGAAATGGAAGCATTGATTTTGGAATGCAACTTGATTAAAAAATATCGGCCTCGCTATAACATTAGTTTAAAAGACGATAAAACTTATCCATATTTAAAAATCACAACCCAAGAGGATTTTCCTCGCATTTTTGTAACACGTAAAGTCCTGCACGATGGAGCAAAATATTATGGTCCCTACGCTGATGCCGGGGCTCTTCATGAAAACATAAAATTAATCAGGACCATGTTTCCTTTAAGGCATTGCCGGAATATGAATGCACCAAGACCTTGTCTGCAATATCATATGAAACGCTGTCTGGCGCCTTGTGCCGGTAAGGTTTCCCAAGAAGAATATGGTAAGATGATTACTCAGGTCATGCTTTTAATGGATGGTAAAATCAGCCAGCTGGAAAAAGATTTAAAAGAAAAAATGCAGCAGGCCTCGGATACCATGGCCTATGAACAGGCAGCCCGTTATCGGGATGCATTACTCAGTCTGGATACTCTTCACGAGAAACAAAATGCTACTACGGAAACCGGGGACAAAGACGTTATAGGTTTGGCCATGGACGATACAGGGGTATGCGTTCAGGTGTTTTTTGTCCGTTCCGGAAAAATTCTTGGGAGGGACAGTTATTTCCTGGATCAGGAAAAAGGTTCTCCTGCAGAAGATATCATGGAAGAATTCTTAAAAGAATATTATGGTGACCAACGTTTTGCACCTAAGGAAATTCTTTTAAATATAGAACTTTCTTCTGATGTTCAGACTCTTTTGATTAATTGGCTAATGACGAAAAACGAGAAAAAAGTCACTTTGGAATTTCCTCAGCGAGGCTTAAAGCACGATTTAGTTAAAATGGTAGAAACCAATGCAGATAAATTCTTAAAAGAGAGGCTGCGTAAAGGCAGGCTGGCTACAGAATCCAACCTGGATGCAGCAGAAGATCTGCAAAAGGCTATTGGTTTGACGAAGCCACTGGCAAGAATGGACTGCTTTGATATTTCCCACACCCAAGGCAAAGAAACGGTTGCTTCCATGGTGGTTTTTAGAGATGGAGCTATCAGCAAAAAAGATTACAGGCGATATAAAATCAAATCGGCCGAAGGAAAACCTGATGATTTTAAATCTATGCAGGAAGTTGTATATAGACGCTATAAAGATGCTGAAGACTTACCTAACCTGGTAATTATTGATGGTGGTAAAGGACAATTAAGTTCCGCACTGGAAGTTATCAGAGGGTTGGGTTTAGCAGAACTTCCCGTTATAGGTTTGGCTAAACGAGAAGAAGAAATATTCCGGGAAGGAGAGCATACACCTATAGTATTGGACAAAACTTCACCTGCTCTCCATCTTATTCAGCGAATCCGTGATGAAGCTCACAGATTCGCAATTACCTATCATAGAAAATTACGGGGCAAACGGAATCTGGTTTCCATTTTGGACCATTTAGAAGGTGTAGGCCCCAAGCGCCGGGAAGCTTTGTGGAAACGGTTCGGGTCTTTGGACGCTATGAGAGCCGCTACAGTAGAAGATATTGCTGCTATTCAGGAAATACCCAAAACAATTGCCCAGGAACTCTTTACATTTTTCCATAGTGATGTTATGACTAAACAGGAACAACTAAAAAAATAAGCCGGGAGAAAATAATGAATCAGATTAAATTAATTGCTTTAGACATGGATGGAACTTTACTTGATAACAAGAAAAAAATTTCTGCAGGAAATGCAGCGGCTGTGAGAGCAGCACAAAAAGCAGGCATAATTGTAACTTTTGCTACCGGTCGTATGTTTAGGGCGGCCAAGCATTATGCCAATGATTTGCAGCTGGATATTCCTTTAGTTGTTTACAATGGAGCCAGAATTCAGGAATCTGTCAGCGAAAAGGTTCTGGGTGACTGGCCTTTGAACAGGGATACAGCAAAGGGTGTCATTAATTATTGTCATCAACAGGGAATATATGTCCAGACCTATATTCATGATACTCTCTGGACCTATAAAGATTGTCCTGAGGTTCGTGCCTATTCCAGCCTAGAAGGAGTACCCTATGAAGTAAAAGGTGATGCCATGCTGAATTTGCCGGATGCTCCTCATAAACTGTTGGTGGTATCTTCTAAATTTTATGAAGTTAAAACAGAGATTGAAAAGCTTTTTCCCGGCAAAGTGGTTCTTACCAGTTCAGCTGAAAATTTCATTGAGGTTATGGAGCCCGGTATTACGAAATGGCGTGCCATCGAGAAACTAGGTAAGAAATTAGGCATTTCCCAACCGGAAATTATGTGCGTAGGTGATTCGGACAATGATGTTAATATGCTGGAAAATGCCGGAGTAGGGGTTGCCATGGGCAATGCTGCTGATGAAGTAAAAAACAAGGTAAAAGTTATTACCGCTGACAATGAACATGACGGTGTGGCTATGATCATTAATCAAGTTATAACCCAACAGGTAGAAGTGCCGGAAGTATAAGCTAAAAAGACATATAGCAAGAATTGGCGGATAATTTCACATTTCTTTACATGAATAACAATAAATAGTATAATGTAATAATAATAATCTATAAAGGTGGAGGCGAAACAGCCAAATGAACAAGTTTTTGATTATTACCGGCATGTCCGGTGCAGGAAAAACACAGGTCATAAGGACTTTGGAAGATCTGGATTATTTTTGCGTAGATAATTTGCCTCCCACATTTATACCTAAATTTATTGAACTTTGCATGCAGAACCAAAGCAAAAATTCACAAATTGCTTTGGTTGTAGATATCAGAGGTGGTAAGTTTTTTGAGGAATTAAATGGTACTCTGGATAGTTTGCAGCATAGCAGCATACCATTTGAATTAGTATTCCTTAATGCTTCCGATGAAACTCTGATTAAACGCTATAAAGAAACCAGGCGCAGACATCCCCTGGGAGGTAAAAGAGGTCTTAGTGCCGATATTGCCAAAGAAAGAGATATCTTGAAAAAGGTAAGAGCCAGAGCAACTACCGTTATAGACACGACAGATTTGTCGACAGCGGCTTTACGCAAGCTCCTTATTGCTAAATATGGCAAAGAAGGCTCACTGCCACCTATGAATGTGGTAGTTAAATCTTTCGGTTTTAAATATGGTATGCCTATTGACTGCGATATGGTTTTAGATGTGCGTTTTTTGCCGAATCCTTTTTATGTTCCTGAACTGAAGTCTTTATGCGGCAATGATAAACCGGTTATAGATTATATTGAAGAAAAACCGGTAACTAAAGAATATGAAAAGAAACTTATTGATTTAATTGGTTTCCTCCTTCCTCAGTATGTGAAAGAAGGCAAGAGCCAGTTTGTGATTGGTGTAGGCTGTACCGGTGGCAAACATCGGTCTGTTTATGTGGCTAATTTGCTGAAAAACTTTATTCAGCAGGCTGGCTACAGTGTTCAGGTTCTGCACAGAGATTTGTTACTTAAATAAGATCGTGGTGGTCATATGAAGTGGGTTACATGGTTGTATCCCGGACTGAATTTAAAAAGATGGCTTTTGACATTCGCCTTGGGTGTTATACTTTTTTCTTTGGGTATTACCCTTATTTTTAATTACCAGTTCGTTGGTTTTATAGAAGCAACAGTTTTTAATTTTATGAAATCTACCGGTGGCGAAAACTACCAGGCTTCCATGACTATAATGGGCATAATAGATATAGTCTTGGGGATTTGTGCCATGATTTACGGCACCAAAAGAATTACAAAAACAATTATGAAATCAGTCATGCCAGGTGAAAAAGAAACCTTACGGGAATTGCTTTTCACCCAGAGCAAGTTAAACAGAGGGCCATCTGTAGTAGTAATTGGCGGTGGCACAGGACTTTCGGTTTTACTGCGAGGTTTAAAACATATTACCGGTAATTGCACGGCTGTAGTTACGGCCTGTGACGATGGAGGTTCTTCCGGTAAATTGCGGAAAGAACTTGGCATTATTCCTCCCGGAGATATGCGTAACTGTATGATTGCTTTAGCTGATACAGAACCTTTGATGGAAAAAGTTTTGCAATACAGATTCAGTGAGCATAGCGCATTAGAAGGCCATAATCTGGGGAATCTGTTTATTGCTGCCATGAGTGAAGTAGAGGGCAGTATGGAAGATGGTTTAGCTGCCATGAGTTCTATTCTTAAAGTACGTGGTCATGTCTGGCCTTCTTCCACTGATAATATTCAATTACAGGCGGAAATGAGTGATGGCAGCATAGTAGTGGGAGAATCTGCTATTACAGCTTCACCGCTGAAAATCAAAAAATTAAAGACCAAGCCGGAAAACCCACGGGCTTCTCAGCATGCCATAGATGCCATAATGAAAGCTGATGCTATTATCTTGGGACCCGGCAGTTTATACACCAGTGTCCTGGCCAGTCTTATTGTGCCAGGCATTAAAGAAGCTGTGATTAAATCCAAAGCAGTAAAAATTTATGTTTGTAATGTTATGACGCAGCCTGGTGAAACAGATGGTTTTGGAGCCTATGAACATGTTCAGACTATTATTGAACATTTAGGTACTCAGTGCTTGGACTATGTAATTGTTAATGAGCAGAAAGCTTCTGCTCAACAGTTAACTGAATACAATAAAAAGGGAGCTATTCCTGTTACACCGGATATTGCTAAAATCGAAAAGCTGGGTATTGATGCAGTTCCTGCCAGACTATTGAATGATTCCGACCTGGTTCGGCACAATCCCATAAAACTGGCACAAACTATTATTACTTTGATTTATCGACTGCGCTTGTTTGGTAAAGGTATTCGCTACTTTGATTATTTCTTTGCCAGACAGACTATTAAAGATTTGCAAAAACTTGACCAGGGAGATAAATAGCCGTGTCTTTTTCCAGTGATGTAAAAAACGAAGTGGCAAGAATCGAAGGAGAAGATAAGTGCTGCGAATTGGCAGAACTATTTGGCCTTTTAAGGATTAGCGGGTCAGTTTCTCTCCAAGGGAAAAAAGTCGGCATAAATTTTAGCACAGAAAATGCTGCTTTAGCCAGGCGTACCTTACGTCTGCTTAAAGATAATTTTCATATTCAGACAGAAGTGGTAATAACCAGAAGCCGTCGCCTAAAAAAGAACAACAGGTATCAGGTGAGGGTCATTCCTTCGGAAGAAGCAAGGCTTGCCCTTCGCAATCTTCAATTACTGGCACCTTTG
>JALCSJ010000056.1 GCA_022653215.1 Acidaminococcaceae bacterium | reverse complement strand
TCTCTTCCGGATAACCCAAGCCAATCAGTACCCGTTTAATATTCGCCTCATAGTTATATCCGTCTAGATGTTCATAGCGTGCAGAAGTTTTAGCATAGGAAGCCAGAATTTCCTCTAACTCCTTACCGGGTTTTGTCTTTGCACTTTTTTCTTCCAATTTTTTTAGTTTGCTCCTTAACTGAACAACATCAGGACACGCTTTTAACATAAATTCGTGAATCGTGCCTGTTCCCAAATGAGCAAAACCTTGTTCCACATATCCCAATCGTAAATCACCGGCAAATTTAATACTGCCTGTATCTGTTTCCAAAGTGGATAAAAGACAACGCAAAAGAGTAGTCTTGCCGCTGCCATTGACACCGACCAAGCCTACTTTTTCGCCTTGCCTTATAGTGAAACTCACGTTTTTAAATATTTCATGTGAGCCAAAGCTCTTGGTCACATTATCTACAACTAACTGAATACCCATACTTATTTAGCATAACCATTGGGATGCGTACTGTGCCAGCGCCAGGCACTGGCTACAATATCTTCGATACTGCTGTGCTTGGGTTCCCAATGTAGTTCCTTTTTAATTTTTTCCGAAGAAGCAATAAGCTTAGCCGGATCTCCGGCCCGGCGAGCTTCTTCCCGAACGGCAAAATCTTTACCCGTTATTTTTTTCACGGCAGCAATAATTTCCCTGACAGAAAAACCATGCTCCGTACCTAGATTATATGCCTTGCTTAGGCCACCTTCAGCCAAATACTTTAAAGCTAAAACATGAGCCGTAGCTAAATCGCACACATGAATATAGTCTCTGAGACAGGTCCCGTCCGGAGTAGGATAATCAGTGCCAAAAATAGCAATGTCTTTTCTTTCACCTAAAGCGGCCTTAAAAATTAAAGGCAGCAAATGAGTTTCCGGATTGTGGTCTTCTCCAATGTTTCCCAACAGGGCTGCGCCTGCCGCATTGAAATATCTAAGGGCCACATAGCGCAAATCATATGCAGAAGCATAGTCTGCCATCATAGTTTCAATCATTAGTTTTGTTTTCCCATATACATTAGTAGGAGCATGCTTAGCATCCTCTGTGATGGGCACCTGATCAGGTTCTCCATAAACAGCGGCAGTAGAGGAAAACACTAAAAGATTAGCTCCTGTTTCCCGCATAGCATCAAGAATTCCCAGGCTTCCTGCCACATTATTATAATAATATTTGGCAGGGTCAACCATAGACTCACCTACCAGACTGCTGGCAGCAAAATGCATAACAGCATCTATTTCATATTCACCGATGACATGTTTCAAAAAGCTGAAATCATGAATATCTCCCTCAATCAGCTGAACATCATCTGAAACAGCATCAATATGTCCTGTGCTAAAATTATCATAAACAATGGGTTTGTAGCCTGTTTTGCACAATTCTTCCACTACATGAGACCCTATATAACCGGCACCTCCGGTAACCAAAACATTCATTCAGTCGTCCTCCTAGGCTTCCTGGCCACCAATAATAGCCAGAATTTCTTTAGTTTTTGCTTCCATCAGGGTTTTATCCCCTCTTGCTTCCACATTTAATCTTACTACAGGTTCCGTATTGGACTTGCGCACATTAAAGCGCCAATTGTCATAGGCTACGCTAATGCCGTCCATAAAATCCTGCTTACCATCTTTATATTTTTCCTGCAATGCATCCAGCACCACATTGGCATCTGCAACTTTTCTGTTGATTTCACCGCTGCAGGGGAAGAGAGCCATTCTGCTTTCCACCAGATCAGAAAGCTTCTTGCCTGTCTTGCACATAAGTTCCGTAACAAGTAACCAGGGAAGCATACCGCTATCGCAATAGGAGAAATCACGGAAATAATGATGGGCACTCATTTCGCCCCCATAAATAACTCCTTCTTTTCTCATGCATTCTTTAATGAAAGCATGACCGCTCTTGCAGCGAACCGGCAATCCGCCATTTTCTTTGATAATAGCTTCAGTATTCCAAACTAGCCGTGGGTCGTACAGAATCTTGCTGCCGGGATTCTTTTTCAAGAAAGTCTGGGCCAGCAAACCTACCAAATAATATCCTTCAATAAATTCAGCTTTTTCATCAAAGAAGAAACATCTGTCAAAATCACCATCCCAGGCAATACCTACGTCTGCCTTATATTCCTTCACAGCATGAGCTGTAGCAGCCCTATTCTGAGTTAAAATCGGGTTGGGAACACCATTGGGGAAATTACCATCCGGTTCTTCATTAATAAAAACAAAATCGAATGGTAATTTTTTTGCCAGTTCTTTAACTACCGAACCGGCTCCGCCATTGCCGGGATTCACTACCAGCTTTAGTGGTTTCAATTCTGCCACATCAACATAGGTAAGCAAATGTTCAATATATTCCGGCATAATATTATGTTTTGTATAGGTTCCCGTCTGTTCAGCAGTAGGAAAAGTACCTTCTTCTACCATTTTTTCAATATCTTTCAAACCTGTATCCGCAGAAATGGGGCGAGATCCTTCCCGTACCAGTTTCATGCCATTATAATTAGCCGGGTTATGGCTGGCAGTAATCATAATGCCGCCGTCAGTCTTTAAATGAGCTGTAGCAAAATAAATCATTTCTGTACCGCACTGACCAATATCGATTACATTAGTACCCTCTTCCCTAAGTCCCTTTACTACTGCAGCACTAAGAGTTTCCCCCGTTAAGCGAATATCATGACCAACTACACAGGTTTTTGCCTTAAGCATTTGTGAAAAAGACCGCCCCAGTTTATAGGCCATATCTTCATTAACCTCAGTAGGAACTATACCTCTGATATCATATGCTTTAAATGCTTTATTTTTGCCCATTTGTACCGTCTCCTTTTTTGTTCTTCTTACATAGAAGATTTTTAACAATTTAATGGTTCTTCAGCCGGTAATAAATCGTGTATTTCATCATAAACAGCATATATTTCCGCATTATTAATAACTGAAACATCACCATTTTTAAGGACCAAATCAGTTTTAGCCACTTGACGCAAAGCATGTCCCAATACAATGCCAAAATTCAGATTATCCTTTTCTTCTAAGGAAAATTCTTTATAATCTGTTCTAACCTTTACTAATTTTTCCATATATGCTACTTGCTCTAAATATTGTTTGTTCAACGCTTTCATGATTCTGATTGTAGAAGCCAAAACATCATGGAGTCTTTGTAATTTCCCTGACCCATCTGCCAAATTCAAAGACCTATTATCAATTTTATGCTTAAACTTAATAGCTTCTTCTTTTGTCATTTTTTCAGCTTCTACTTCCTCGAAGGCTTCATCTCCCAAAATAGCCGGCAGATTCATAAGAGCTTTCAGAACAGCCAGTTCTTCCAATTCCCCATATTCATCAGAGTCCATAGGAACAACAGATATTTTTTCCAAAATAGTAGGTTCTTCTTTTCCCTGAAGATCTTTTCTATCTTCATTATAGCTATTAACAGCCCCACCATGCAAGGCAATTGCTGTAAGTAATCCTGTTCCTATTTTGTCCAGCTTGTTTTGATGCGCTGCTTCAACAGCCAAGCCAATCTTTTTTAGCTTTCTTACGGCAGCGGGAAACATATGCACATCCATATGATTACGGAAGGAATAATGACCCGGCTGGTTTTCTATAACATCCAAAACAGCAAACATTCTGCCATAAGATTTCCATAGTGCCAACTTCAGCAATCCCAGTTCAGAAATAAGTGGCATAAGCTTTTCTTCCTGCTTATAAAACTTGTACCTTTCCTCTGTATATCTACTAATTGTCTCTTTGACAATGGCTTTAGCGTTAGTCATATTTTTATACAGGCCCACTCCTGCAGCACCTAAACCTGCAGCTGCCCAAATAGCTAATGGTAATGGCATTTTTATCACCTCTGTTTTTATGCCTTATAGATATTAAAAATATAGCATTATTTCCCCATTTAGTCAAAAAAAGTAATTATTTTGCCTTCCTTATTTTCCACGCAAAAAGCAGTTTTATGCTATAATTAATTTATATAATAAATTTTGCTTACGGAGGCATAAAATGATTACTACAGATTTAAAACACATTACTGAATTATTACCAAATGTGGATGGTCCTGTAAAGAAAGCCTTGGCAGCACTTAAAGACGTTGATTTTTCCAAATGGGACAAAGCTCGCTATGAAATAGACGGAGATAATATTTTTGCCTTGGTTAATAACTATGACACAGAACCTGTTAGTGCCAGACGTCCGGAAAAACATTTTAAGTATACTGATATTCAGATAGTATTGGCCGGCAGTGAAAAAATCGGCTACTGCCCATTTAAGCCCTCCTATAAAGAAACAGAAAACAAAAAGGATAGCAACGATATTGTTTTCTACGAAAAAGTTGAAAGAGAAAATTTTGTTACTTTAGAAGCCGGTGACATGGCTGTATTCTTTCCCTGGGAAGTTCACAGACCCAATTGTCAAAGAGGGAATACTCCTGCTTCTGTAAAAAAAGTTGTAGTAAAAGTAAAAATGTGTTGACAACAGCTCCTTTTTTACATATAATACTTGTTGCGACACTTTGAATGAATGTGTCACATCATACTCCCTGATAGCTCAATGGTAGAGCACTCGGCTGTTAACCGAGTTGTTGCAAGTTCGAGTCTTGCTCGGGGAGCCAGATGGCCGGTTGGTCAAGTGGTTAAGACACCGCCCTTTCACGGCGGTATCATGGGTCCGAATCCCGTACCGGTCACCATTTTTTTGGGCGGTTAGCTCAGCTGGGAGAGCGCCTGCCTTACAAGCAGGATGTCAGCAGTTCGATCCTGTTACCGCCCACCATTTTTTCCAATTCCCATAGATTTCGGGGCGTAGCTCAGTTTGGTAGAGCACCTGCCTTGGGAGCAGGGGGTCGTAGGTTCGAATCCTGTCGCTCCGACCAATAATAATGCGGGTGTAGCTCAGTGGTAGAGCCCTAGCCTTCCAAGCTAGTTGTGTGGGTCCGATTCCCATCACCCGCTCCATTTTATTTCATCTTGGCCCTGTAGCTCAGTTGGATAGAGCAACGGCCTTCTAAGCCGTGTGTCGACCGTTCGAATCGGTCCAGGGTCACCAGCTTATACAAATAACCGCTAAGTTAGTGTTGATACTAACTTAGCGGTTTTCTTTTTATTTATTTTCATAGAGTTGAACTAAACTTTTCCCCCGCTGTAAAGGCCTGTCTCATAAGAGTTTCGCTTAATTTTGCCGGGTATTCATAAACATTGTTGCCTGGAACACTTAGCCTGATTGTCTCCTGAAGTCCTACCAATTTCATGGCATCTTTTACCCTATTCTGTTCGTTTACATAGGCATTTTCTGAAGGATTGCCCATTGAATAAACAGTTAATAACTTCCTTTCAGTGCCAGAATATGGTTTATAATCATGATCAATAAGGGAATAGAGCCTGTCCATGAACAACTTGGTTTGACCAGAAACAGCAAACATGTAAATTGGTGTACCAATAACAATTCCATCTGCATTTTTTAATTCCTGAAGTACCGGACTCAAATCATCATGCACACAGCAGTAACCTAATTTTTTACAACCCATACATCCCTGGCATCCCTTAAAGGTTAATTTATTTAGCTGATAGTCTACGCAGGATATACCAGATTTTTTTAAGCCTTTTTCTATTTCAGCTAACACCTGAGATGTAGCTCCATTTGTTCTCGGGCTTCCATTAATAATTAATACTTTTTTCAAAATACTTCTCCTTTCAAATACAGCTTTATTTTTGCCTGTTTTTAAGACCCCATTGGCACAAATCCTTTAAGATAGGAACTAAATCTTTACCCCTGGCAGTTAGACGATACTCTACTTTAGGGGGAATTTGTTCATATTGTTTCCTACTTACAACACCATATTCGGTTAGGTCTTTAAGACTAGCGGACAACATTTTATGTGTTATATCTGGCAAACTTTTTTTTAGTTCCCCATAACGCATAACACTATTAATGCCTAATAAATAGATGATTATTACTTTCCAATGTCCAGCTATGGCCGCTAATGCATATTCTATTGGGTAAGTTTTTTCCAATTTATCCATAATTTCACTCTCTTTTTATATAGTATCATACAAATTAGTGCATACTATTATATTTAATTCATTTAAACTATAATACTGCATATAAGCAAATTTTGCAATAAAGAAGGAGAACAAAATGAAAAGATTGTTTCAAAAATTCCAATTAGGAAAACAAATATGTAAAAATAGAGTGGTTTGTCTTCCCATGGTCACATCTAAATACCGTGAAGATGGTTATGTTTCTTCTGAAAACATAGAACACTACACCAAAATTGCCAAGGGTGGTGTTGGCTTGATTATTCAGGAAGCCACTTGTGTAAGCAAAACCGGCAAATTATCATTTCAGCAATTAGGCATTTGGGAAGATAATCAAATACCTGGTTTAAAAAAGATTGCCACTGCTGTACACAGAGAACACGTACCAATTATTATTCAGATACATCATGGTGGCATAATGAGCGTTACCGGCAATCTCTGTCCAAGTAATCTAACCTGCAAAAATCCTTTTTCAGGAAAAGCCCTGCAAGGCAAGGAAATGTCTTCCGAAGATATAGAAACTGTTATTCACCAGTTTGTTTCCAGCGGGGAAAGAGCTTATAAAGCCGGTTATGATGGCATCGAGCTTCACGGTGCTCATGGCTATTTAATTAGTCAATTCCTCAATACAAATGTAAATAAGCGTCTTGATAAATACGGTACTGATCCAACACTTTTTGTTTTAAGAATAATAAAAGGTATTCGCCTAGTTACTAGTTCTGATTTTATTATTGGGATACGTTTGGGGGCTTTTGAACCAACTTTAGAAGCAACTATTAATACGGCCAAAAAATTAGAACCCTATATTAATTATCTTAATATTTCTGCCGGTTTCTTTGGTATGTTCACTCCCTGTAAACCGGTTGGTTATCCTTACATGGAACATATTTATGCCAGCGAAAAAATTAAGGCAGCGATTAATGTTCCGGTATTTGTTGCTAATTTTATTACCAGTCCACAAATGGCCGATGATATTTTAGTCCGTACTAATGCAGATATGGTTGGAATCGGTCGTGGCCTTTTAATAAATCCCAATTGGGTAAAAGATGCCGAAAACGGGGCAAATACCGGCACTTGTTTACAGTGCAAAAATTGTTTTTGGCTACCAGGTAATGATAGAAGTAAATGCCCCGGAAAGAAGATTTTTGCACAGAATCAGTCCAGTGTCACCCACTAATTACAAATAACCGCTAAGTTAGTGTTAATGCTAACTTAGCGGTTTTCTTGTTACTTAAATATAACAATTCTTTTCGGTTTTAACAGTCAGATTCTCCTTGGAGAGCATCGTATCCCTCTTCACCGGTACGTATTTTTACCACATTTTCAACATCATAAACGAAAATTTTTCCGTCACCTATATGTCCTGTATATAGTGCTTCTTTAGCAGCATTTATCACTGTTTGCACCGGTACTTTGGAAACTACAATATCCACCTGTATTTTTGGCAGCAAATTCATTTCTGTGGGAGTACCGCGATAGTATTCCGTCCGTCCCTTTTGAGTACCACACCCTAAAACATTAATAACTGTCATACCAGTTACTTCTATTTCATTCATGGCATGCTTAAATGCGTCAAATCTATTCTGTTTCATTAGTACCACAACCTTTGTAAGCTTAGCCCCCGGATTAACTTTGCTAATCCCCGGAGTATAGACCTCAACTACCGGCACAGCTTTTTCGCTTGGCACAATGGGAGTAACTGCAGAAGAACGAGCCTCCTCCATATTAAAATCTGTAAATCTTGATAATTGCGGTACATCTGCATCATCTGAACTAACTGAATCAAGTTCACATTTCATTAGTTGCATATCTGGATAAGCAAGTCCACCCATTTCAGGCAAGTCCAGTCCTTCTATTTCTTCTTCCGGATTTACCCTTAATCCCCAAACTTTATCCAATATTTTAAAGAATACATATGCTCCACCAAAACCATATATTATTAGAACAGCCGCCGCAATAAGCTGAGCAATAAGCTGAGACGGATCCCCATAGAACAAACCCCGCACTCCACCGGCTACGCCATTAATCCCATCTCCATACGTTCCATCTGCAAAAAGTCCAAGCGCTATGACCCCGAATACACCGTTAAAACAATGTACCGAAATAGCTCCCACAGGATCATCTAATTTCAGTTTGTTCTCCACAAATGGTACAGCGTAACAAACTAAGAATCCGGAAATAACACCTATAATAGCGGCAGCAACAGCATTAATAAAAGCACAAGCAGAAGTAACTGCAACTAACCCGGCCAAACTACCGTTAGCGGTCATAGACGGGTCTGGTTTACCAAATTTGTGCCACATAAAGAACATAGCAACTAAACCCCCGACTGCACCGGAAATCATCGTATTTGTCGCCACTACACTTAAACGAAAGTCGGATGCAGAAAGAGTGGATCCTGCATTAAAAGAAAACCAGCAAAAGAATAAAATAATTGTACCTATTATAGCCATAGGAATATCATGGCCGGGAAAAGCACGGGAAGTACCGTCTTTTTTAAATTTACCAATACGTGGGCCAATGACAATAGCTCCCGCGAAAGCTAACATACCACCCATGGAATGTACAACAGCAGAACCGGCAAAATCCACCACTCCATGACCCAAACCAAAGTTCTGTCCCAAAGTAGATAACCATCCTCCACCCCAAACCCAGTTAGCAAAAAGCGGATAAAAAACCATGGATATAAAGAAAGAAGTAATTACTACTGCCGAATATTTCACCCGTTCAGCCATAGAACCTGTAGGAATAGTAACTGTCGTATCCATAAAAACCATCTGGAAAAAGAACATGGCATATACACCGGCATCATAAGTATTAGCCAAAAAGAAACCTTTGGTTCCAACAACTCCTCCTAACCCAGGTATAGAAACCATAGCATCCAAAATACCCGTACCGGTTCCTAAAGAGGCTACTCCACCTGAGCCACCCATTTGAAAAGCAAAACCTGAAATATAAAAACCAACAGCACCCACTAAGAAAACCATAAAGTTCATAGTCATAGTATGAGCGGCATTCTTAGCCCGGCAAAAGCCTGTTTCTACCATAGCAAAACCACACTGAAAGAAAAAAACCATAAAAGCACAAATCATAATCCAAACGTAATTTGCCCCCAAAAATGCTTTGCTAGCTAAAGTCGCAACATCTTGCAAAGTTTCTTTGCCACTTAGTTTCACATAACTGGCTCCTGTAGGGTCCCCGACTGCAGCAGCCAGTCCTGTGGCAGAAAACATATCACAGTTTGTTATAACGATTGCTGCCAATATCAATATAAAACAAATCTTACTGCTTTTCTTCATAACAACCATCTCCTCACAATTCCCTTTAACTCTTCCTGAAAACAAGCATTTTTTTCAAAAAGACAAAAAAATAAGGCAGGGATGCCAAAAAAGGCTTCCCTGCCTTATTTATACAATTATAAGCATTATTGATTTATTGTCAAGTTTTTTGTTTACTTTTCTTATAGTTTGTATTTCTTGTTAGCTCAAAGTTCTTTTTAGTATAAACTATCTACTGCCATTTGGATTGTTGTACCCACTTGAGATAATGTAATTTGTATAATATACTATATATTAGGAAAATGCGTAGGTAAAGGATGGTGAATATTATGTCTAAGTTTAACTTACATAAAAAAATATTGCTTACCCTTTTGACAGGAACTCTCGTCGTTACTTTTGCCATGCCAGTCTTAGCGGCGCACAATGGTGGCGGTCCTTCTTTCGGAGGTCCTGCCTCTGACCAAAACAATGATTCAAGAAGACGTCCTCCTCATAGTTCTTCCTCTGGAAGCAGACCTGCAGGTCGTCCATCCGGCAGGCCCTCTTCAATGGGCAGGCCTTCCGGTTCTCCAAGTAGGCCATCCGGCATGAATAGACCCAGTCCTTCTAATCGGCCTGGCAACTATGGTCCCGGTCCCAGTAGACCCTCTTCAATGGGCAGGCCTTCCGGTCCTCCAAGTAGGCCATCCGGCATGAATAGACCCGGTCCCTCTAACAGGCCAGGTAACTACGGCCCCGGTCCTAGCAGGCCCTCTGGCATGAACAGACCCGGTCCTTCTAATGGACCTGGCAACTATGGTCCAGGTCCCAGCAGACCCTCTTCAATGGGCAGGCCTTCCAGTCCCTCTAACAGGCCAGGTAACCACGGCCCCAGTCCTTCTAATCGACCTGGCAACTATGGTCCCGGTCCCAGTAGACCCTCTTCAATGGGCAGGCCTTCCGGTCCTCCAAGTAGGCCATCCGGCATGAATAGACCTGGTCCTTCTAATCGGCCTGGCAACTATGGTCCCGGTCCCGGCAGACCACCTGGCATGAACAGACCTGGTCCAGGCAGACCCGGTCCAGGAATGCGTCCTCCTATGGGACACGGACCTGCTCGTCCGCCTCATTTTGGACATCGTCCTCGTCACGGTCATCCTAGGGATGTTTTCTTCCACTTTGGCTGGCCTGGCAGATATTATGGATGGGGCAGAAGCCATCACCTTCGTTTCGGAGATTACCTGCTTCTCGTTCTCCTTTTGCAGACAATTAACAATGCTAATAACCATCTTACTATGGATGAACTTTATTACCAACATGCTTCCGGTGTCAGTTATGAAGTCATCTGCGGACGTTACAATCTGTATTGGCCGGATATTTATAACAGGGCTCGTTTTAATTACAATAACATGTATACATATGCCTTAGATCAAGATTTAACTTTTCTTGATTGGAGCGATTCTCTAATCCGGTAATTTGTTTCTTGCTTTGTAAACACATATTTATATGCAACAAAACCGCTAAGTTAGTATTTAAGCTAACCTAGCGGTTTTCTTTGCTAACAACTTGCGAGCAGGAAAAATAAAGAGTAAAATAAAGAAAAGTTATTTAAGAAAAGGATGATAACATGCAAACGTATAAAAAAATACTTTCTATTTTTTGTCTGGTTAGTTCTTTAATGATTTCTGCCAACATTTCCGGCAATGTAGTTAATGCCAAAGAAAAAGCCGCTCCCAATCTTCCTAACGGAGCGCTAACAGTCTTAGAATCCGAAAAATATGTGCAAAATGATAAGCTCTATAGAACCGTAACCAAATTGCCGGCCCTCACAGAAAAAATGGAAGCTTTGAATAATGTTTGTGCCTCCATCGTAAAAACCAAAAAATTAAATTTGGTTATTCTTGATACGCGGGAAGCTACTTCTCCAAAAACTATTAAATCAGGTTATCCGGAAGGGCTTTTCCATGCTGTGGACACTGCTAATTCCATTCCTCAAAAATTAGGCAATAACATCATAACAGGTTCACATATGTTCATAGTTGTCGAAAACAAAAACGCAAAAAAAGCCCTTGGTATTGAGCCATTGATTTACATTAAAAATACTGTTAATGGTACTATTTCTAAAGCTGATTTACAAGCGGCACAAAAAGAAAAGAAAGAGCTTGCTTCTTTACAAGACTTTTTGAATTTACCGCAAATTTCTTTAGCAAAAAACAGCAGGGAATTTGCCATTGCACAAATGGTTTTTAAAAATGCCGAACAAAACCACGCCAAAGCAAAATAAGGTAACTTAATGTGGCAAAATAGGGATATTCCTGTTTTGCCGCATTTTTCATTAGGAGGAATTCCATATGGACAATACAACTGCACAGGAAAAAGTTCGCTATATAGCTACTAGTATCTTTTTTGTGGCAGCCGCCACCGGTCTTGGCTGGCTTTTTTCCACATGGAAATTTCCCGAAACCAATATTGCCGTTGTCTATATTTTGTCCATTATTTTAACGGCACGTTTCACTATTGGCTATTGGTACGGTATTTTTGCTACGATTTTATCTATCCTTGCCTTTAACTATTTTTTTACAGAACCCCAGTTTACTTTATCTGTCAATGACTCAGAATATTTTATTACCTTTGCCATCATGGCCAGCACTTCCTTAATTACCAGTGCCCTTACAGCCAGTGCCCGTGCCGGTATGCAG
>JALCSJ010000055.1 GCA_022653215.1 Acidaminococcaceae bacterium | reverse complement strand
AACGCTTTTTCGTAACAGCTATTGATGCTGATACGGAAGCTTTCACGAAAATCATGGCAGCATTCAAAATGCCTAAAGCTACAGATGAAGAAAAGAAAATCAGATCGGGAGCTATTCAAGAGGCTACTAAGGGTGCAACTATGTTACCTTTAACAGTGGCAGAACATTGTCTGCCGGTTATGAAATTGGCCCAAAAAGTTCTGACTGTGGGAAACCCCAATGCAGCCAGCGATGCCAAAGTAGCTATAGTGTGCGCTCATGCGGCATTTTATTCGGCTGTTTACAACGTGGAAATTAACGTTGGCTCTATTAAAGATGGAGCCTTTGCAGCAGAAGTAACTGACAAAGTTGCTATCATGAAAGCGGACTTGGCAGCTTTGCAATTAAAATTCTAGAGCCAAATGTTGTTGAAGTTTTTATGCTTCTCTATGCAAAGATGTAAAAATATGATAAACTGATAGTAAGGAAAGTAAGGAATACATTGCGAAGGAGGCACAGGTTATGGAATTGGCAAAAGTTACTACCAAAGGACAAATTACTATACCAAGAGAAATCCGGGAAAAATTAGGCATTAAAGCGGGAGATAAATTGCTTTTTGTAGAAGAAGCGGGAAAAATAATCATAATAAATTCTTCTATGGCAACATTGAAAGAGGCACAAAGGGATTTTGCGGGCTCTGCCAAACAAGCGGGCCTTAGTTCTGCAGATGACGTGACCGTTCTGGTGAAAAAAATTCGCAAAGAAAGAGCGGTAAAATAGCATGAGAATAATGATGGATACCAACGTATTAATATCTCTACTTTTATTTCCTAACCAACAAATGAACAAGATGATGGAGCACATATTCAATAAACATAAATTGGTATTATCATCGTTTGTTCTAGAAGAGTTTAAAGCAGTAATGGAAAGAAAATTTCCGAATAAAACGAAAAGCGTAGATAGATTGTTATCTAGGCTGAGTTATGAACTTGTATATACGCCTGAAGAAATAAATACATCGCTATTTCAAATTAGAGATGTTTGTGATTATCCAGTGCTATATACGGCTGTTATTGATGATGTGGATATCTTTGTTACTGGGGATAAGGATTTTTGTGATGTAGACATAGATAGACCGGAAATATTAACACCGGCAGATTTCATAAAAAAGTATGTTAAATAAAAAATGAGACTCCTGCACCAAAATAGGCATTCTCGATAATTCGAGAATGCCTATTTGATTACTTGTTACTTTTTCTTCTAATAAAGTTCCACGGTCGCTCGTGAGCGAATCGGCAAGCTGCTTATGGAGCGGACAACGGGAATCGGACCCGCATCTAAAGCTTGGGAAGCTTTCGTTCTACCACTGAACTATGTCCGCATAAAAATTGACACTAAGAATAATATCATAATATTGCAGCTTTGGCAATAAATTAATTAACCAAAAGACGCCTTTGCAAAAATGATTGTTTTGGCGGATTGCTTTTTTCTTTGCTGAGCATTAAACTAGAGAAGATATTATTACAAAGGACGGTAAGATTTATGAAGCTTTTAGGACTGCAAAAACTGACTTTGTTGGATTTCCCAGGAAGAATGGCTTGTACTGTGTTTACGGGAGGCTGTAATTTTCGCTGCCCATTCTGCCATAATGCTTCGCTGGTAGTTAATCCTAATGAACAGGATGTGTTGCCGGTAGAGGAGTTTTTCTCCTTCCTAGAGGGACGTAAGGGCCTCCTGGATGGTGTTTGTGTCTCCGGTGGTGAACCGTTGATTCAGCCTGATATAGAAGAATTTATCAGCAGAATTAAAAAAATGGGCTTTTTAGTAAAGCTGGATACTAATGGCAGTTACCCTGAGACACTAAAGTCTCTTGTGGACCAAAAATTGGTAGACTATGTAGCTATGGATATAAAAAACTCCAAAGAAAATTACTTTAAGACCAGTGGAACGGATAAAATCGACTTAGCAAGAATGGAACAAAGCGCTGCTTTGCTTATGGAAGGTACAGTTCCCTATGAATTTCGCACTACAGTAGTCAAAGAACTCCACAGTGAAGAAGATTTTGTAAAAATCGGTCAATGGCTGAGTCCTGATTCTCCATATTTTCTTCAAGGATTTGTAGATTCAGGTGACATAATAGGGTCAGGTTTTTCCGGATATAAAAAGGCTGAAATGGAGAAATTTGCTAAAATTCTTAGAAAAACCTTGAAAAAAGTGGAAATTCGGGGCATGTAATTTGTTATGTAAAAACACAATATGTTGTGCTCACAAATAAAAGCAAATCCAAGATGTTGTATTTTTCTCTTGACAAGGAATATATATACGATTATAATAAATAATGCAACCGATAATCACTATTAATTAACTCAAAGGGGCGAGAATAAATGTATAAAGTAACGAAGCGAGATGGTAAAGTAGTAGATTTTAATATATCTAAAATCAGTACCGCCATCCGCAAAGCATTTGACTCAGTAGAAAGAAAATACAACGATGACATCATTGATCTATTGGCTTTAAGGGTAACTGCCAATTTTGAAAAAAAGATTAAAAATGATGTAGTCGCTGTTGAAGATATTCAGGATAGTGTAGAAGATGTTTTGATTTCTGCTGATTATGCTGATGTAGCTAAGAGTTATATCTTATATAGAAAGCAAAGAGAAAAGGTCCGCAATATGCAGTCCACTTTGCTTGACTACAAGAAAGTTGTAGACAGCTACGTAAACGTTACTGACTGGCGTGTTAAGGAAAATTCCACTGTTACTTATTCTGTAGGTGGTATGATTCTTTCTAATTCCGGCGCTATCACTGCTAACTACTGGCTTAGCGAGATTTATGATCCTGAAGTAGCAGCCGCACACAAGAATGCTGATATACATCTTCATGATTTGTCCATGCTCACAGGTTATTGCGCAGGCTGGTCTCTGAAGCAATTAATTCAAGAAGGTTTGGGCGGTGTAGCCGGCAAGATTACTTCTGCTCCTGCTAAACACTTGGTTTCTTTGTGCAACCAAATGGTAAACTTCTTGGGTATTATGCAGAATGAATGGGCCGGGGCTCAGGCATTTTCTTCCTTTGATACTTATTTGGCACCTTTTGTTAAAGTAGATAATTTATCCTACAGAGAAGTTAAGAAATGCATCGAAACCTTTATTTTCGGTGTGAATACTCCTTCTCGCTGGGGTACCCAAGCTCCTTTCTCCAATATTACCTTAGATTGGACCGTTCCTAACGATTTAGCAGAAATGAACTGCATCGTAGGCGGCAAAGAAATGAACTTTAAATATAAAGACTGCAAGAAAGAAATGGATATGGTTAACAAAGCCTTTATTGAAACTATGATTGAAGGCGATGCTAATGGTCGTGGTTTCCAATATCCTATTCCTACTTATTCTATTACTAAAGATTTTGACTGGTCTGAAACTGAGAACAATAAGCTGCTTTTCGAAATGACTTCTAAATATGGCACTCCTTATTTCTCCAATTATATCAATAGTGATATGGAGCCTAGCGACGTGCGTAGTATGTGCTGCCGTCTGCGTCTAGATCTGAGAGAATTAAGAAAGAAATCAGGCGGTTTCTTTGGCAGTGGCGAAAGCACCGGCAGTGTAGGCGTTGTTACTATTAATATGCCTCGTATCGGTTATTTGGCAGCTAACGAAGCAGATTTTTATAAACGTCTGGATAAGATGATGGATATTTCCGCTCGTTCTTTGAAAACAAAGAGAACAGTTATTTCCCGTCTGTTAAAAGAAGGTTTTTATCCTTATACCAAGAGATATCTTGCTAACTTTGATAATCACTTTTCCACGATTGGTTTGGTTGGCATGAACGAAGCTTGCTTAAATGCTAAATGGATTAAAGAAGATTTGACTCATGAAAAGGCTCAGCAGTTCACTAAAGAAGTATTGAACCACATGAGAGAAAGATTATCAGACTATCAGGAAGAATACGGCGACCTGTACAATCTGGAAGCTACTCCTGCTGAATCTACCGCATATCGCCTGGCTAAGCATGATGTAGAAAAATATCCTAATATCATTACTGCCAGCGAACACGGCAAGACTCCTTATTATACAAATAGCTCTCATTTACCTGTTGGAGCTACTGATGACATTTTCTCTGCTTTGGACATTCAAGATGGTTTACAAACATTGTATACTTCAGGAACAGTATTCCATGCTTTCCTAGGAGAAAAGCTACCTAGCTGGAAAGCGGCAGCAGAATTAGTAAAAAAGATTGCTTCTAATTACAAACTTCCTTATTACACTTTGTCTCCTACTTATTCTGTTTGCAAGAACCATGGCTATATTGCCGGAGAAGTTTACAAATGTCCTGATTGCGGCGAAGAAACTGAAGTTTACAGCCGTATTACCGGTTACTATCGTCCTGTGAAGAACTGGAATGATGGTAAGGCAGAAGAATTCAAAGAACGTAAGTTATATGATGTTCCTAATTCCAAACTGACTCACTCCGGACCTCAGGATGAAGAAGGTAAAGCCAAAGTTGTGAGAGAAGGAGCTCAAGAAGATCAAATTCTGCTTTTCACTACTAAGACTTGTCCCAACTGTAAGATGGCTAAGAGTTTCCTGGATGATGCCAATGTGAAATATAAGGTCATCAATGCAGATGAAAATGTAGGACTGGTAAGACAATTTAAAGTTATGAGTGCTCCTACGTTGATTACCGTGGAACACGGAGATATAGAAAGATATGTTAATGCTTCCAATATTCGAAAGTATGCGGAAAGCAAATAATTGAATTTAATAAAGGCGTTGGCTATAGCCAACGCCTTTATGTTTTAACTGAAGAGTCAAGCTGCCGGCCAGTAAGACTTTTGGCTCCGTACAGTTGTATCCGGGAAAAGAAATTTTTTTGCGGCTATTCAGTGTGAGTAAATTTGTTGCTTATGTGTTATAATATAATATCAATATGAAGAAAGGAGATATCAACAAAATATGGATAAGAAAAATGCTAGAAAACCTCTGATCTATTACTATATCGGAGCTTTGCTATTAATAATGTTTATCAATACAATCATTTCACCTCTATTTTTTCAAACAAAAGTTAATGAGGTGTCTTACACTAATTTTTTGCAAATGGTAGATGCAGGAAAGGGCTCCAAGGTAGAAATTACTAAAGACAGAATAGCTCTTTTATGCAAGGATAATGATAAAGACGTGATTTATGTAACAGGACGGGTGGAGGACCCCGAACTGGTCAACCGGCTTATGAAAGCCAAGGTGGAATTTTCTCAGGTTGTTCCTAAAGAAGAATCACCTTTGTCTAAAATATTTAACAACTGGATTTTACCATTTATTATTTTCTTCTTTATAGGGCAACTGATTATGCGTTTCCTGCTGCCTAAAATGGGTGGCGGCGGCAATAATTTCATGAGTTTTGGTAAGAGTAATGCTAAAATTTATGTAGAAGCTCAAAGCGGTAAAACTTTTGCCGATGTTGCCGGTCAAGACGAGGCAAAGGATGCTTTGCGTGAACTGGTAGATTTCTTACATGACCCATCAAGATATACGGCAATCGGCGCAACTATGCCTAAAGGCGCTCTTTTGGTAGGACCTCCCGGTACAGGTAAAACTTTGTTGGCAAAGGCAGTGGCAGGAGAGGCAAAAGTGCCGTTTTTCTCCATTTCCGGTTCTGAATTTATAGAAATGTTCGTGGGTATGGGCGCTGCACGTGTGCGGGACTTGTTTAAACAGGCTCAGGAAAAAGCACCCTGTATAGTTTTTATTGATGAAATTGATGCCATCGGCAAAAAGCGTGATAATGGTCAGTTCGGCAGCAATGACGAGAGAGAGCAGACTTTGAATCAGCTTTTGGCTGAGATGGATGGTTTTGATGGCAGCAAAGGTGTAATTATTTTGGCAGCAACCAACCGGCCGGAAGTCCTGGATAAAGCCCTGCTGAGACCGGGCCGTTTTGATAGGCGTATTCCGGTGGAATTGCCTGACCTGAAAGGCCGTGAAGCAATTCTTAAGGTTCATTCTCATGATGTGGTTATGGAGCCAAGTATTGATTTTAAGAGTATTGCTTTAGCGACTAGCGGAGCTTCAGGTGCGGATTTGGCCAATATTGTGAACGAAGCGGCTTTGAGAGCTGTCCGTATGGGTAGAAGCAATGTGGCTCAGGAAGATTTGGAAGAGTCTGTGGAAGTGGTAATTGCCGGTGCTCAGAGAAAGGGCGCTGTAATTCCTGAAAAAGAAAAGAAGATTATTGCTTATCACGAAATCGGTCATGCTCTGGTAGCAGCGGAACAGAAAAACTCTGCGCCGGTACATAAAATCACCATTATTCCCCGTACCTCGGGAGCCTTGGGCTATACTATGCAAGTGGCTCAGGAAGAAACCCTGCTCATGAGTAAAGATGAAATGTTTAACAAGATTGTAACTCTGACGGGGGGACGCAGTGCCGAAGAAGTTATTTTTAATACTGTAACCAGTGGTGCTTCCAATGATATTGAACAGGCAACAAAGCTGGCCAGAGCCATGGTTACTCGCTATGGTATGAGCAATCAGTTTGATATGGTAGCTTTGGAAACTGTAAATAACGCTTATTTGAGCGGGGACACCTCCCTGGCATGTTCACCTGAAACGGCGGCTAAAATTGATGATGAAGTATTTGCCACTATTAAACAGGCTCACAACATGGCTAAAGAAATTATTACCAAGCATCGGGACAAAATGGATGAACTGGCCAAGTATCTTCTGGCTAAAGAAACTATTACCGGTGAAGAATTCATGCATATCCTAAAGGGTGAAGATCCCAATGCACCGAAACCGGTGGAAGCAAACCAGGAAGAAGCAACAACTGTGGCTGCTGTGGAGCCACAACCGGGTACTGAGCAATAGATATAAATAATCTGCAAAAAAGGGGCCGTAACATAATGACTTTGTGTCATTGGGTTACGGCCCCTTTTACTGTTATAGCAGGTCATCTAGAAGCTTGTTATTTTTGTTAATCGTTTTCGTGGACTAAATCTTCCAAGAAAGAATTGATGTCTAGTTTTTTGTTGTTTAAAATTGCATCAATTCTAAAAGTAAGATAAGGATTTTGGCAAAGTTCCTTGCCTTTAATAAGGCTCAAACGTAAAGTGGGAGTAATATTTTTGGCAGGCCATTTCTCCAGAGCGTTAATGGCAGCAGCTCGGGTGACATCGAATATAGAGGTTAAACCTGCTGCAATAAATTCTCTGCCTACACCTGGTTTATTGCTGAGCGCGCCAAGAATGGGACTCAGACAACGGGCATCTTTCATATAACTGGCAAGATTCTTTTTTGCCAGACTTAAGGCAGTATTAAAGATACGTTTGTCTTTAGCCTGCAAAAGAACACTGTAGAGCTCTGTGCGCTGAGGGTCTTCTTTGAGCAGAGCCAGCAATTCCTTATTAATATCCAATCCAATATCTAAGGCAAATTCTATGACCATATAATTAATGCGGCCTTTTCTGTCTATAAGGTTTTCTATGATATCCAGACGCCAATCTTTACTAAAGAGAAGTTGTTCAGCTTCGCTTAGAAGCAGATGGCACTGATTGGCACCAAGGATTTCCCATTTTTGATTTTCGGCAATAACATTTAATAATTCTGTCAATCGATAGAGCCAGTAGGCAAGCTCCAGCCGATTGCAATGCTTTTTAGCAGATTTAAGTATTTTGCCTAGCAAATCAGCCAAGTCTATAACAGGCAAAACATCATTTTCTTCTTCTTCATTTTCCCCCTTTGTGTCAAAAAGCAAAATAACATAATAGGTAATGGTGCGCAGCATCCCAATCACAAGCTCTTTACTAAGAATCGGACGCTCTGCAGCTTCAGTCAAATGACCATCTTTAATAATATTTAAAGCAATTGTCGGAAAGAGTACAGAAATATCACTGCCATAGGCTAACAGCCAGTCACGTTTTTCTTGAGTATCAAAATTATAGGATTCCATGGCATAAATTTTGCCCCAGCCATTGGTATGAGTCATAATGTTCCAGAAATCATCCTGGCTAAGTTCGTGATTGAGCTCACAGGCATAAATAACATGGACAGTGAACTCTTCACACCGGGACAGAAGCAATAAATCTTCGTGCAGTTTTTTAGCTTGTACGGGATTGTCTAAATTCAAAAGACTTAAGCCGCAAACTAAAATAGCAAATTTTACTGCTTCCCGTTCCGGTGCGTGATAAAGAAACTCTATAGCTAAATTTTGCAGAGCCGGAGAAATTTTGTCCTGAGCAAGCTTGTTCAAAAGAGTTTCATGGTATAAAATACAGTCGGAGGCACAGACTTCATAATACAAAGAAAAAGCATTGGCCTCAGTTGGGTCGTTACTGTAATTTTGTGTCAGGTCAAAAATTTTCTTAGTTAAGGGTTCTTTTTCTTCATTGGTAAATACCGAAGCAAATCCGTCTTCAGAGCCAAGCTCCATACCAATCTGGGAGCCGGGTGTGTCGGCAGAACGGTCCGGTAAAGTGTCCGAAGCAAAATAACCTTCTTCATCAATATTATTTTTTACATAAGTGAAAAGGCTTTCCCCTGTTAACCAGGGAGCCTTTTCTTTTTTTGCTTGAGTCATATAATACGGTCCTTTTTATACTAGTGTTTAATTCTTGGAAATTGTTTTGGCAAAATCTCTGCAAATACGGCCTAACATGCCGGAAGTATCTGTTTCATCGTTGCGTTCTCTGCTGTCCCGAACTGAGCAAATGTCTTTGCCTGTAACGCTGTCAGTAACACGGAAATTTAAAATTGCTACGGCATGGGGTACATCTTTGGCAGGATGGTGCACAACTTCTTCCGTGGGAACAGTTACTACTACGTCTTTACCGTTTTCATCTTTGCCAACGGTTTTTTTATCAACAGTTCTAGTTTCGTCATAGGCATCTTCGTGGACAGTAAATACTCCCAGCCCTTCTACGCTGACAGCAATGTTAACTGAGTGTTTAGCAAGAGAGCCAAGGGTGGCGCCTCCAACCTTTATGTTTCTGCCGGACAAAGCATTTTTCAAAGCGGTGTTTACTTTGCCTGCCAGGTCAAAATCAGCTTTGTAGGTGGCTTCACTATAGGGCTGAGCTTTAATGGTGGTTATTGTGGCACTTTTGATACGGGAAAAATCATAGCTCTTATCTTTCTGCTGAGATTTTTCCGCAGAAGAAAAACCGGGGATAGCAAGCAACATAACGAAAGTAACCAGACTGGTTAATAATTTTTTCATAGTAAAACCTCCTTGAATTGATGTTCATATATATCTTTTAATTATAACATATTGTAGAAAGGTCCTCAATTCCGAAAGACTTTTTGCAGAGCTTTAATACTTTTATCAATGTCTTTTTCGGCTATACCGGCAAAAGACAACAGAAATTCGGGATATTCAGTTTTGCCACCCAGTACGGGAATGATTTTTATGCCGCTTTGCAAAGCCTTGGAAGCAAGTACATCAGCTCCATAGCGGCTTTTAATCGCTATGTGCAAATGTAATCCACTGGTGAAATTTAAAATCGTAACCTGAGAGCGAAAATATTTTTTTAAAGCTTTTCGTAACAAAGCATTTTTCTTTTTATATAAAGACCGGAGTTTTTTTACATGTTTAGCAAGACAGCCATCTTCAATATATTTAGCCAAAGCTAATTGTTCAATAGTAGAAGAAGTTTGATTATAATTTTTTTTGACTTTTTCATACATAGGCAGAAGTGGCTGAGGCAGTACAAGATAGCTTATCCGTAAAGAAGGAAGCATGGTACGGGAAAAAGAACCCAGATAAAGTATTTGTTCGCTGTTTCCAAAGCTGTAAAGGGCAGGGGTAGGAGTAGCTAAATAGCGAAATTCACCATTATAATCGTCTTCAATCAAATAATGATTGGGTAGTTGAGAAATGGCAATAAGGTTTTTTTGGGCTTTATCATTAAGATTGCTGCCTTTATAAGGATTAGAAGGACTAATGATAATTAGTCTGGGAACAGTAGTAAGAGAAAAGTTTTCCGGGTTAAAAGATACTTTGTGCCAACCAAAATTTTTTAAAATTTGTTCAGCCTGTGGGAAACCGGGTTCCTCCAGTCCAACGGATTTTTCACCATGGACTAAAAGGGGCAGAATGATATCTAATAAGCTTTGTAGTCCGGCTCCTACGATAATTTGGTCGGGAGTACAAACCACTCCTCTGGAATCATAGCTGTATTTAGCTAGAACTTTGCGTAAATAAAATTCTCCCTGAGGATCGCCATAGCCGGCTAAAGTGCTGGGGGTACTGAGAACCCGGCTCAAATAGCGGCGCCATAAACTTGTATCGAAAGTATTGGTATCAATGTAGTTGTTGGAAAAATTATATTTAATAGCAGGGACATCATTGCTGCTGTGAGACACAATGGTTTGCTTGGCAAAATTTTCCGGAAAGGCAACAAGATAGCCTATATGAGGAACACTTTTGATATAACCTAAACTTAATAGTTCCTGATAGGCGGAAAGTACCGTGGTTCGACTTATATTTAAGTCAGTAGTCAATTCCCTTATAGAGGGTAACTTATCTTCTGCTTTTAGATGTTTCTTGAGAATTTCCTGCTGAAAATACAAAGCCAATTGTTTGTAAAGGGGACCAGCTTTTTCTTTTACACGGAAATTAAAAACTGTGGGCATGAATTTACCTCCTGAGCGGATTTCGCCTCGTATAAAATTATTATAACATAGATGAAAGTCATTGAGGACTTTGGAAGATAAATTGTCTCTAACTTGTTTTTGGGAATAAATCTTAGTATAATGAAAAATACAGACTAATATTGCCCAAGGAGTGAAGAACATGAAAAAGATTATCAAACTGTTGCCTTTTGGCTTAATGGCAATGATTTGCTGGTTAATACCCATAAAATCAGGTATTGCAGCTCAATATTTTGCTACCAAGTATGCTTTCACAGATCAGGGCCAGCTGCAAACCCCATTGTTCGTCAAATTCAGTGATACTGAGCAAAAAAAAGTTAAAGCAATTGTTACTCACATGGATACAGAGGACAGAACCCTACTGGTTGCCTGTTCAGAAGGGGAAGATGTGTTTCTGGCTGATTTCAACAAAGGGTATGAATATGCTTTGTATAAAATCAATTTTCGGGACAACAAAGAAGACCTTTTGATTTTAGGATATGGTAAAAGAGGCACTGGCAAGACTTCTCTCAACAGTCTTGATATTGTAGGACTAAATGAAGAAGGCCAAATCGGGTTACTTCCGGTTTCCGGGTTTGAAAAGGTTAACGTATTTAACAGTCCTTTGCAAATCAGGAATAGAGAAGCTGTGCTGTTTAGGGATAAAGGCAGCCGACTCGTGACTCTTAGCTGGTTTAAAAATGGTGATGAATATTTAGTAACAGGGGCGCAAAATTAAAGCAGTAAAAAGCAGTAAAGTGATGGTATTGTTTTAATCTTCCATCAAATAGGAGCTTCCGCGTTAAGAATGAAGTAGCATTATTTCATCCTTTTCTCGGAGGTTCTTTTTTTGTATGGTTTTCCAAACAGACTTAATCTTTTTGCTTATTCCCATAAAACACAACATATTGTATGTACTACTTTACAAAAACACAATATGATGCTATAATGCTCTTGCAAAAGGGAAAAACAACAAAACAAACAGAACAAACAAATTTTCGCATTTTCTCTTGCAAAATCAAATTGACTATGCTATTATATAAACAAATCGAACAAAGGTTTATAGAAAGGCGGTAATAAAAATGAAAAAAATTTTCTTGACACTACTTGTGTGTCTTACAATATTTTCCTGCTATGGAGTAATTAATATGGAAGCATCCACTGTACCTATGCATAAGGAACAGATTACCGTGCATCAAGGAGACAGCCTCTGGACGATTGCCGGACGGTGGACAGAAAAGAATGAAGATGTGCGGGAAGTTATTTACCGCATTGAACAAGAAAACAAATTGACCGGCAGTGAGGTTTTGCAACCCGGTCAAAAGATTATTGTTCCTGTTAGAATGGAACAGAATAAGGTGGCTCAGAGATAAGCCTCTTTCACATAGGCATAGGAACGGGGTGTAACGTTCCTATGTTTTTTTATGTGTTACCCGGGAGAGGGGTCAACCTTTGGGTTGATGCTTTAATGATGGGATT
>JALCSJ010000054.1 GCA_022653215.1 Acidaminococcaceae bacterium | reverse complement strand
CAGGATATTACTGATACTCTGGGTGAAGTTGTGTCCAAGGCAGGACTCAAACAATTGCGTATTGCAGAAACAGAAAAGTATGCTCATGTTACCTTTTTCTTTAACGGGGGCAAAGAAACGCCTAATCCCGGTGAAGACAGAGTGCTGATTCCTTCTCCTAAAGTAGCTACTTATGATTTGCAGCCGGAAATGAGTGCCTATTTAGTAACTGATAAACTTTTAGGACTATTGGATGAAGATAAATATGATTTAATAATCTTGAATTTTGCCAATACTGATATGGTTGGTCATACAGGTATCATGAAAGCTGCTGTTAAGGCCATGGAAACCATTGATGAATGTGTAGGTAGCGTGGTTGACAAAATGCTGAAGCTAGGTGGCAAGGTTTGTATTATTGCCGATCATGGTAATCTGGAACAAATGGAAGATCCTGTGACACATACCCCTTATACCGCTCATACTACTAATCCTGTTCCTATTTTACTGGTGGGGGCCGGTTCAAATGTGAGTATAGCTTCTGAAGGAAAATTGGCAGATGTGGCACCAACTCTTTTGGAACTTTTAGGAATTAAGCAACCGACTGCTATGACAGGGACAAGTTTGTTGAACATAAAAAAATAATATAATATTGTAAGAAACTGTCCTTTGTGATAGAATACTATGGTATATTAAACGCGAGGAGGTATGAGTCGTGATAGCTTCAGTTCTTATGGTTTTAGATGTTATTGTTTCAGTAGTCTTGATTATTACTGTTTTATTACAATCAGGAAAAAGTGCCGGACTAAGTGGTATTGCCGGTGGTGGCGATTCCATGTTTAGTGGCAGACCTACTGATATGGATGAAGCTTTGTCCAGAATTACCATTGTTTTGGGTATTGCTTTTGCAGTAATTAATTTATTAATAACCAAATTTCAATAATTTGGTGTAATAAATAAAAAAAATGGAAGGAAAGGGGTATTTGTTTTGAACACGTACATTTTTTTAAGTGCAATTGTTGGTGCATTAGCATTAGTGGTTGCCTTCATGTTGAGTTCCGGTATTGCTAATTCTAATCCCGGTAATGAACACATGCAGGAAATTGCAGGCCACATCCACGAAGGAGCTATGGCGTTCCTTTACAGAGAGTACAAGTATCTTGCTATTTTTATCGTAGTTGTAGCTGTTGTAATTGCTTTATTCTTAAGTCCTTTTACAGCTATTTGCTTTGTGTGGGGAGCCATTTTCTCCATCTTGGCAGGTTATTTTGGTATGAATGTAGCTACCAAAGCAAACGTTCGTACTGCTGAAGGAGCTCGTCATGGTATGAGCCAGGCTTTAAAGATTGCCTTTTCCGGCGGCGCAGTAATGGGTCTTTGCGTTGTAGGACTTGGTGTTATTGGTGTATCTCTGGCCTATTATGTATTTAGGGATATTGACATTGTTACCGGTTTCGGTTTAGGAGCCAGCTCCATTGCTTTGTTTGCCCGTGTAGGCGGCGGTATTTATACTAAGGCTGCTGACGTTGGTGCTGACCTGGTTGGTAAAGTTGAAGCAGGTATTCCTGAAGATGATCCTCGTAACCCGGCTACCATTGCTGATAATGTAGGCGATAACGTAGGCGACGTTGCAGGTATGGGCGCTGACTTGTTCGAATCCTATGTTGGTGCTATTATTTCTGCTATTACTTTGGGCGCAGTTGTATACAAAGATGGCAGAGGCATTGAATTTGCTTTTGCTCTGGTATTCTGCGGTATTGTTGCTTCTATCATTGGTGTTGCTTTTGCTCGTAACAGCAAAGCTTCCAATCCTCAGGCAGCTTTAAACAGCGGAACTTATATCGGTGGTATTCTTGTTGTTCTTGCTGCTGCTTATTTCAGTAACAGCATTTTCGGTGACTTCAAAGCTTTCGGCGCTATTGTAGCCGGTTTGATTGCTGGTACTGCTATTGGTAAAATTACCGAAATTTATACTTCTGCAGATTACAGTTCTGTTAAGAAAATTGCCAGCGGTACAGAAACAGGTCATGCTACTACTATTATTGCCGGTTTAGCTGTAGGTATGTATTCTACCTTCTGGCCTATGGTTTTCATTGCTATTGGTGTTTTAGCCTCCTTCTTTGCTATGGGTGGTTTAAAAGATCCGGCTATGGGTATTTTCGGTGTTTCCCTGGCTGCTGTTGGTATGCTTTCCACAACAGGTTTAACTGTTGCTGTTGATGCTTATGGTCCTATTGCCGATAATGCCGGTGGTATTGCTGAAATGAGCGAACTTCCTGAAGAAGTACGTGATATTACTGATACCCTGGATTCTGTTGGTAATACTACTGCAGCCATTGGTAAAGGTTTTGCTATTGGTTCTGCAGCTTTGACTGCTTTGGCTTTGTTCTCAGCTTATTCTCAAGTTGTTAACTTAAAGGCTATTGATTTGTTAAATCCTGTAACTTTGGTTGGCGTATTTATCGGTTCTACATTGCCTTTCGTATTTGGTGCTATGACCATGGAATCAGTTGGTAAAGCAGCAACTATGATGGTTGAAGAAGTTCGTCGTCAGTTCAGAGAAATCCCCGGCCTGTTAGAGGGTCATGGCAAGGCAGATTATCACAAATGCGTTGATATTTCTACCGATGCTGCTCTCCATGAGATGATGTTGCCCGGTATTATGGCAATCATTGCTCCTCTTTTGATGGGTGCTCTGTTCGGTGTTGAGGCTTTGGGCGGTTTGTTAGCCGGTGCTTTGGCAGCAGGCGTTTTGATGGCTATTATGATGAGTAATGCCGGCGGCGCTTGGGATAATGCCAAAAAGTACATTGAAACCGGTGCTCATGGCGGCAAAGGCAGCGATTGCCACAAGGCAGCTGTTACCGGCGATACCGTTGGTGATCCTTTCAAGGATACTTCCGGACCTTCCATGAACATTTTGATCAAGTTGATGACTATCGTTTCTTTGGTATTCGCTCCTTTGATCTTAAACTATGGTGGTATTTTGTTAAAGCTGTTCAAATAATAAAATCTAAAAATCAGGCCAAATCCTTTAAGGATTTGGCTTTTTTTATGTGTGTTCACGGCTCAGCAGCGTAGTAAATTAGCCAACCTGCTCAATGTTCCTGCCAATATTATCCGCCGACTCTTTCTGACTTTAAAACTATTATTTATAGCACAGACACTACAAAAATGTTATAATAAACAGGTTAGGGAGGTTGTTATGATTATAGAGGGTGCTGAACCGTTTTATTTTCCCGGTAATACCCATGGCGTTCTGCTGGTACATGGATTTAGCGGGAGTCCGGGTGAAGTTAGGGAACTAGGGGAAAAACTTCATATGGAAGAAAATTATACTGTTAAAGGTATCCTTTTGCCCGGTCATGGGACTAATCCTCATGAATTGGAACATACAACATGGCAGGAGTGGTATAAAGCAGTGGAGAAAGCCGTTATGGAGCTTATGAACGTATGCAGTGACATAACGGTAGTAGGAATGTCCATGGGAGCTTTGCTTACCCTAATGGCAGGAGCTAACTTAGCTGTTAATCGTATTGTGACAATTTCGGCGCCTGTTTATTTGTATGATTGGCGAGTACATTTTCTTTGGCTGGCCAATCGTTTAGGATGGGCACTGTATAAAAGGAAAAGAAAAATTGCGGCTCCGGCCCGTTACAATGTTGCTTATAATTGTATGCCCTTAAAAGGCATAAAGGAAACATGGGAACTGATTAATTACTGCAAAACAGAAATTGTGCCTTTAGTAAAGGTCCCTTGCCTGATTATGCAGTCCAAGACAGAGCATACAGTTCGGCCTATTAGTGCCGAATATATATATAAACATATCGGTTCTAAGAAAAAACATATTGTTTGGTTTCACTGTAAACATGTTATGACTTTATATGAACAGAGAGATAAAGTATACACAGAAATCAAGAAATTCATTAAGGAGAAATAATGGACCCAACAAAAAGAGATTTTATGTGTTTCGCTTGCGGAAAAGATAATCCCATTGGTCTGCATTTGCAATTTACTGTTGATGCCGACAGCTGCAGGACAACATTTCGTCCAAAGCCTGAGCATCAAAGCTATGATGGCCGTATGCATGGTGGATTAATTAGTACCTTATTGGATGAAACCATGGGAAATTATTGCTATCTTTATGAAAAAAAAATAGCTTATACGGCGAAAATGTCCGTAAGATTTCGTCAACCGGTTCTCATTGGAGAATTGCTTAAGGTAGTTGCCAAAGTAAAAAAACGCAAAGGAAGACTGATAGAAATGACAGCCGTCCTCTATAAAGAAGATAGCACCATCGGGGCTGAAGCTGATGCCATGATGATGTATGAGGAAAAACAATGACATTATACGATATAAAAGAAAAAATACTTGCCTTTATGGAAGATAAGAGTTATTCACCTTTAAATGCCGAAGAACTTATTGGCCAAATGGAAATTAAAGGGGAAGAATTAACTCTTTTTTGGAAAGCTTTAGAGGAATTGGAAGCTAACGGCAATATTATTAAAACCAGATTTAAAACCTATGGCCTCCCTGAAAAAATGGGACTGGTAGTAGGCAGACTTCAATTAACTGCCAAAGGTTTTGGCTTTGTTATTCCGGATAATAAAGGTGATAAACCGGATGTTTTTATTCCTGCCAGTTCTTTAAACGGTGCTATGAATAATGACAGAGTCATGGCCAGAGTTTCCTTCAACAGGGAATTTGGTAAGCAGGAAGGGGAAATCATTCGCATTATTATTCATGCCAATACTAAAGTGGTTGGTACTTTTGTGCCGGATAAGGAATTCGGCTTTGTGGTACCGGATGACAAACGTATTGGCAGGGATATTTATATTGCCGAGAAAAATTTTAAGGGAGCCAAGGCACAGCAAAAAGTCGTGGCAGAAATTATTGTCTGGCCGGAAAACAGGCGCAGTGCCGAAGGAAAAATAGTAGAAATCCTTGGTAATGTTGGTGACGTAGGTCTGGAAATAATTTCTATCATAAAGCAAAATGACTTGCCGCTGAAGTTTCCACCGGAAGTATTGCGGGCTGCCAAACGTGTGCCGGAAACCATAAAGCCTGCAGAAATTAAAGAACGGTTGGACCGGAGAAACTATTCTATTATTACTGTTGATGGTGAAGATGCCAAAGATTTGGATGATGCTGTTTATGTTGAAAAACAGGGCAAGGATTTCTTCTTGGGAGTTTATATTGCTGATGTAAGCTACTATGTGAAAGCCAAAACCATTCTAGACAAAGAAGCTTTTGCCAGAGGAACCAGTGTTTATCTGGTAGATCGAGTTTTGCCCATGCTGCCGGAAGCTTTGTCCAATGGTATCTGCAGTCTGAACGAAGGTCAGGACAGGCTTACTATGTCCTGCGAAATGCTTATTGATGGCGTTACCGGTTTTGTTAAAGAATATAAAATCAGACCGGCAATTATTTGCACGGATCATAGGATGACATATACTTCTGTACGAAAAATTCTGGTGGATGATGACCTAGAAGAAAAAAATAAGTACGCAGATATTGTTCCAATGCTGCATAGCATGGAGGAATTATGTCATGTTCTCAATGGGAAACGGCATAAGCGAGGAGCCATTGATTTTGACCTGCCTGAGCAGAAAGTGATTTTGGATGAGGAAAAACGGCCTATTGAAATAAAACAAAGAGAAAGAACTATTGCCGAGCAAATTATTGAAGAGTTCATGCTGGCGGCGAATGAAACTGTGGCAGAACATATGGCTAAACAAAAATGGCCTTTTATTTATCGTGTTCATGCTTTGCCCGACAAGACCAAAATGAATGATTTGGCCAGCTTGCTGCGGACTTTTTCTATTAGTATGAAAGTGAAAGACGAAACTCTGCCTATAGATGTCCAGCAAGTGTTGGCCCAGGTTGTAGGCAAACCGGAAGAACGGCTGGTTTCTACTGTGGCCCTGCGTTCTTTGAAACAGGCTGTTTATCAGACAGAAAACATTGGACATTTTGGTTTGGCTGCTAAATATTACACTCATTTTACTTCGCCCATCAGACGTTATCCTGATCTGATTGTTCATCGGCTTTTACGCAAGTGGTTCAATAATCCTGCTTTAACAGGTAAACAAAAAACTTCTCTGGAACAGGAACTGGAAACCATTGCCCTTAATTCCTCTGTACGGGAACGGGCCGCAGCTGAGGCTGAACGTGCTACGGTGGATTTGAAGAAAGTCGAATATATGGCCGGTTTTGTGGGTAAAGAATTTAAAGGTACCATTTCGGGAGTTACAGCTTTTGGTATGTTTGTTCAATTGGAAAATGGAGTGGAAGGCTTAGTCCATATTTCCAGTTTAACAGATGATTACTATGATTACGAAGAAGACAAATATGCTCTTGTAGGCGGTCATTTGCACAAGGTTTACCGGCTGGGTGATGAAGTGACTATTGAAGTACTGCAGGTCAATATCCCTAATAGAACTGTTGATTTTATAATGGCAGGAGAAAATCCTTCTACTAAGCAGTATCTCAAAGCACAGATTACAGCTCGCAACCAGATACAAAAAGATAAACCGGCGAAGAATCAGGGTGCTTATTTCAGCACTTTAAAAAAGAAAAAATCAGGAAAAAACAAATTAAAAGATAAGAAAAAAGGCGGACGACGTGGCTCAAAACAAAGGCGTAAAAATCATCGCAGAAAATAGAAAAGCGCGGCATGATTATACAATTCACGAAACTTATGAAACAGGTATTGCCCTGGTAGGAACTGAAGTAAAATCACTGAGAGCCGGAAAGGCTAATCTTAAAGATTCCTATGCAGCAGTAACTAAATCGGCAGAAGTGTATTTGTATAATATGCACATTAGTCCCTATGAGCAAGGCAATCAGTTTAATCACGAACCCCTCAGGGATAGGAAACTGCTGCTGCACAAAGCAGAAATCAAAAAACTTATTGGTAAAACCAGGGAAAAAGGTTTTACCCTGGTACCTTTAAAATTGTACTTTTCCCATGGCAAAGTCAAGGTGGAGCTGGCTTTGGCCACAGGTAAGAAAAATTATGACAAGAGACAATCCTTGGCAGAAAGAGCTGCTAAGCGAGATATAGACAGAGCAATGAAATCAAGAAATAGGTGAGTAAATGAAGAGGAAGAACGAATCGAATTTAGGCAAGATAATGTTACTGCTTTTTGCCATTATAGCAGTTTTCTTCGTAGGGACAGGCTGTACTTCTTCTGCAAAAAAAGATAAGGCAACCAAACCTGCTCAGATAGGCAAATCCGTAGCGGAATCTCCCATTGAGGAGAAAGATACAACAGCTTATAAAGCAGAGGAAGAAAAGAAAGCAGCAAAAGAAAAAGAAAAGGCCTTGGTTGTTTCTCAAGGACCCCAAAAAGGCAAGGTGTATTCTATTGTTATAGATAAAAGCAATTATACTTTGACCCTTATGCAGGACGGAGAACCATTAAAGAGCTATAAAGTGGCAATAGGTATTAATAAGGGACAAAAACAGGCAGTAGGTGATTTGCGTACTCCTGATGGTAATTTTACTGTGGATGAGATATGCGAGGCTTCTTACTGGACACATAATTTCGGGGATGGTAAGGGAGAAATCAAAGGAGCTTATGGTCCATGGTTTATTTCTTTGAACACTCCGGGCTGGTCAGGAATAGGAATCCATGGCACCCATGACCCTGCTTCCATTGGTACCAGGGCATCGGAAGGTTGCGTGCGGATGCATAATAATGAACTTAGGGAATTAGTTAAGTTTGTTAAAGATGGTACAAAGGTAAAAATTGAAGAATAATTATGTACTGTTTCCCCTGCAATTTGGAAATTTTGACAAAAAGCAGGGGAATAAATTTCTTTAGAAGGGTTATTTTGGACTTTTTCCGTTGAAATGTATACAAAATACAGAAAACTGTACAATAATTAGAATTTTGTGATAGAATAGACTGGTAAGAAGATTTTGGTAGATAAGTAGCTTAAAGTAGTTGAAGAAAATAATATTATTAGGAGGCTTATTTATGAAAGTATTGTGCTATGGTGTTAGAGATGTTGAAAAACCGATTTTTGAAAGAGAGAACAAACGCTTTAATTTTGATCTGACTTTGGTACCTGATTATCTGAATACTAAAGAAACCGCTTATTTGGCTAAAGGTCACGAAGCAGTTATTCTGCGTGGCAATTGCCTTGCTACTCCGGAAAATCTTGATATTTATAAGGAATGCGGTGTTAAATATTTGCTGACCAGAACTGCCGGCAAAGATCATATTAATATTCCTTATGCTACTAAATTAGGCTTTAAGATGGCCTTTGTTCCTCGTTATTCTCCCAATGCTATTGCTGATTTAGCTGTTTTCCACACCTTGATGCATTTAAGACATCTGGCTTATACAACTTCCAGAACAGCTAAAGGCAACTTCACTATTGATAGTTTCATGTTCTCTAAAGAGATCAGAAACTGCACCTGCGGTGTTATCGGTTTAGGACGTATCGGCAGAGAAGCAGCTAAGATGTATCATGGCATGGGCGCTACCGTTCTAGGCTATGATGTATTCCAAATGAAGGGTATCGAAGATTTCGCTACTCAAGTTTCTTTGGAAGAAATCCAAGAGAAAGCTGATATTATTACTGTTCATGTTAACTATCAAGCAGGAGACCCGAAACTGATTGATAAGAATTTCTTGTCCAAATTGAAACATGATTGCATTTTGGTTAATGCTTCCAGAGGACAATTAGCCGATGGCAATGCTATTTGCGATGCTATTGAAAACAATACTTTGGGCGGTTACAGTGCTGATACCATTGAAAACGAAGCTAAGGTATTTGGCAAAGACTTTACCGGCAAGGAAATTCCTGATCCGATTATTGCCAGAATGGTAAGCTTGTATCCTAGAGTTTTGATTTCTCCGCATCTGGGTTCTTATACTGATGAAGCAGCTAAGAACATGGTAGAGATTTCCTATCAGAACTTGCAAGATTTCATTGATACCGGAGACTGCAAGAACAAGTTCTAAAACAAATGTTACAAAGTGGATCTTTGTAACAAATAGCAAAACCCACTTTTTTAGACCCGTTGTAAAACGGGTCTATTTTTATGCGCCAAAATGGATAATTAACAATAATACCGAATAATTGTAATAAATAGTACTTTTTTATCAAGATTTATCTAATTAGTAATATTATCAGATAATTTACGCTAAATATGTATACAAAAAACATACTAAAAACATATAAAAAACTATGGCATATATGTGAAAAAAATGATAAAATCTAAAAGTAATTTTTAGTGTCCGAGAAATATATAACCGGACAAATAACAAAACAAAGGAGAGCGACATGATGAAAAAGGTACTATCAGCTTTACTGGTTGGGATGATGGCATTATCAATTGCAGCCTGTGGTGGTGGCGGTAGTGATTCAGGCAAGAAGGATGCCAAAGGGGACTCAAAGCTTGATAGAAGTAAAGAGTTTATTACGGTGTTAACCGGACCTACAAGCGGTATTTATTTTCCTATCGGAGGTGCTTTTTCCAAAGTGGTTGGCTCTTTGGGATATAAGACATCTGCTACGGCTACAGGTGCTACCGGTGAAAATATTAATGCAATTCTTACCGGCCAAGGTGAAATCGCTATTGCCATGAGTGATTCTGTTATTCAAGCAATGGAAGCAACCGGTGCATACCAAGGTAAAAAACCTGCTGCTGATTTAAGAGTTATGATGGGACTGTGGCCTAATGTTTGCCAGCTGGTTACTACCGCTGATTCTGGTATTACTAAGTTCAGTGATTTAAAAGGCAAGAGAGTAGGGGTTGGCGCTCCTAACTCCGGTGTAGAATTAAATGCCCGTATGATGTATGAAGCTGCCGGTATGAGTTATTCTGATTCTAAGGTTGACTATTTATCATATGGCGAGGCAATTGATCAAATGAAGAACGGTCAATGCGATGCTGCTTTTGTTACTTCCGGTTTGGGTAATGCTACTATTAAAGAATTAGGTACTACCAAAAAAATTGTTTTCGTTCCTATTGAAGGAGAACAATTAAAGAAATTAATGGCTAAATATCCTTATTACATTCAATGGAAGATTCCTAAAGAAACCTATGGAACTGACAAAGATTACACCACTGCTGCTGTAATGAATGTTATGCTGGTTGCTAAGAGCCTTCCTGATGAAGTGGTTTATGATTTACTGAAGGGCTTCTATTCTCCTGAAGGTTTGGCTACAATTGGTGCTTCTCATGCTACCGCCAAGAGAGAAATCAAACTTGACACTGCTCTCCGTGGTATTAAAGGAACTAAATTGGTACTGCATCCTGGTGCTATTAAGTTCTATAAAGAAAAAGGTATCATGAAATAAAATGCTATGAAGAAATCCGGAAAAATTGCGGTTCTTGTTTTAGTACTGCTGACAGTGCTTGGTTTTGGCTGTTATTGGCAGGCACAAACAGTTCTGCGTATCTATGATTATAAAACCGGAAAAATTTATGTTGAGGTTCCAGCCAAAGAGGGCGATAAGCTTTTCTTTGGCTGGGTTCATTCCTGGGAGAAAATACCTTGGCACGAATTTTACCATATTGGTCCCCAAAACACACTGGTTCTGGAGAAGATCTGTTTCCCGGCTTTTGGCGCTGGTATTCCTGAAAACAAAGGGAAAAAATGCTATGTGAAAGACGGCATGATTTATATGGATGAAATAGGTCAGGTTTTTCCTTATTTTGTTTGGATTAATTCCCATTTTGCCACCAGAGAGATAAAGTTAAACGATGTGCATATTTCCAGCGGAGCGGAATTACCGGAACATACCAGAGTGATTTTAGCTATTGAGAGGAGAGTGGACAAATGGCTGAGAATGACGAAATTAAGTTCCAAGGCGACGAGGACTTAGTTAAAAAATCAGATGAGATTGTCAGAAAGTTAGATAAAGAATCAGCTACCAGAGTTTTTTCCAATGCGACTTTGAAAAAATTCTTTTATATTTTATCTATTTTAATTGCTTGTTACCATCTTTATACGGCGGCTTTCGGACCTCCGGTGACCTTGGTACATAGATCTATTCATGTAAGTATGATGCTTGTTATGGGCTTTATGATGTATCCCTTCAGAAGGGGACACAGCAGCAATACGTCTGTGCCTTGGTATGACTGGATTTTGGTGCTTCTGTCTCTGGCTGCTCCCCTATATATCTATACAGATTATATAGGAGTTGTAGAAAGAGCAGGACGGGCCAGTACCCCGGATATGTGGATGGCTACACTGCTGGTGGTTTTGGTACTGTCAGCATCCCGCAGAGCCACAGGTTTGGCACTGCCGATTTTGAGCCTAATTTTTATTGCCTATGGTTTATATGGCCGTCAATTTCCCGGCATATTTGCTCATCGCGGCTATTCCTGGATTGCCTTATCCAACCATTTCTTCGCTAATACGGAAGGTATCTACGGTACATCCGTCAGCGTTGCATCCAGCTATATTTTCTTGTTTATTTTATTTGGCTGTGTTATGAATAAATGCGGTATGGGTTTATTCTTTAATGATTTGGCCTTGGCTTTGGCCGGAGGAACCAAAGGGGGACCTGCTAAAGTTTCCGTTCTTGCTTCCGGTTTGTTAGGTTCCATCAATGGTTCTGCTGTGGCGAATGTTGTTACTACCGGTGCTTTTACTATTCCTTTGATGAAGAAAATCGGCTATTCCAAGGAATTTGCCGGTGCTGTAGAAGCATCTGCTTCTGTAGGCGGTCAGCTTTTGCCTCCTATTATGGGCGCTGCTGCTTTTATTATGGCAGAAATGTTGGGCGTTCAGTATTCGAGCATCGTTGTCTGGGCTGCAGTTCCTGCTCTGCTGTATTATCTGGGTATTATGATCCAGATTCAGCTCCGTGCTTCCAAAGATGGATTGGTAGGCCTGCCCAGAGAAAAGCTGCCGCATCCTATGGCGGTTATTAAAGATAAGGGCCATTTGTTTATTCCTATTATCTTTTTGCTTTACATGCTGTTCTTCTCCGGCAGAACGGTTATTAATGCGGCATTTTTGACCATTATTGTTACGGTTATTGTGTCCTGCTTTAGAAAATCAACACGTATGAGCGTGAAAGATTTGTTTGATGCTTTGTCAGATGGAACCAAGCAAACTGTTTCCGTAGCTATTGCCTGCGCCTGTGTTGGTATTATTATTGGTGTATCTTCCAAGACCGGTTTCGGTTTGACTATTGCCAATACGATTATTGCTATTGGTGGCAAGAGTCTGCTCTTTACTTTGATTTTCTCCATGATTACCTGT
>JALCSJ010000053.1 GCA_022653215.1 Acidaminococcaceae bacterium | reverse complement strand
TGTCAATATCTTTTTCAGATTTTGTCAAAATATTTTTTCGGTGCTGCCCGTTCCCTCTCGGGAGAGCTTTTATATATTATCATAACCACTCGTTCTTTGCAAGTATGCGAATTAACCCTTTTCAGCCTTCTCCCCATACTTTTTTGCTTTCAAATTTGCTTTACCAATTTCTTCTCGTAAAATTGCTAATCTTCTAGCTTTTTCATATTTTTTCCGTAGTTTTTACTATCTACATTTTTATTGTTCGTATTGTTCCGAACTTTTATCTTTATTTTTGTTTTAGTCGTTCTAATTCTTTCGAAAAACTGTTACAAAAGAAACAAAAATGGCTGTAACGCAATAACCAAAAAGCCTCCAGAAGTGTGCTTTTCTTTCCGGGACGTGTAAAGCACAACGGTAGGCACTTTAGTGCCGTTTAGCCGCGTAGCGACTCGTCCGTAGGAAAGACAACATGCTTCTGGAGGCCTGTTCTCTTACTTCTTTCTCATATGAGGGAAAAGCAATACATCACGAATGGAAACACTGTTCGTAAGCAGCATAACCAGTCTGTCTATACCAATACCTAACCCGCCTGTGGGCGGAAGACCGTATTCCATAGCCGTAACATAATCTTCATCCATCATGTTAGCTTCTTCATCCCCGGCATTTCTTTCTTCAACTTGTTTCAAGAAACGTTGTTTCTGATCAATAGGATCATTTAATTCGCTGAACCCATTACAAAGTTCTCTGCCGTAAATATATCCTTCAAAACGATCTGTTATATTAGGATTCTGGGCATTGCTCTTAGCCAAAGGAGAAATTTCCTTAGGATGTCCTGTAATAAACACAGGCTGAATCAGTTTTTCTTCTGCATAAGCATCGAAGCAGGCATTAATAATCTTGCCGACTCCGAAAGTCTTTTCATATTCCACATGAACACTGTCAGCCATTTTTCTGGCTTCGTCTACATCTGTAACATTAGTGAAGTCTACCCCGGCATACTTCTTGACTGCCTCTATCATAGTCATTCTCGGCCAGGGAGGTGTCAAATCAAGTTCAGTATCTTCATAGGTAATCTTCATGGTTCCCAAAACCTTTTGAGCAGTTTCGGCAACAATTTTTTCCGTTAAAGCCATTACATCATTGAAATCAGCATAAGCCTGATAAATTTCTACAATAGTAAATTCAGGATTGTGTTTAATATCGATACCTTCATTACGGAACACTCTGCCTAATTCATAGACTCTTTCCATGCCCCCGATGATTAATCTCTTTAAATACAGCTCAGGTGCAACCCGCAAATATAATTGCATATCCAAAGCATTATGATAGGTAATGAAAGGTTTGGCAGCAGCACCTCCGGCAATAGAATGCATAATAGGAGTTTCTACTTCCAAAAAGTCTTCACCATCTAATATTTCTCTAACACTCTTTATAATCTTGCTGCGTTTTACGAATGTCTCTCTGACTTCGGGATTAACAATCAAATCCAGGTAACGCTGACGATAGCGGATTTCTACGTCCTTTAATCCATGCCATTTTTCCGGCAAGGGCCGTAAAGACTTGCTGAGGATTTCCAGCTTGTGCACTCTGACAGAGATTTCTCCCATATGAGTACGGAAAGCATTGCCGGTCACACCTACAATATCACCGATATCCATCAGTTTAACCAGAGCGTAGTTTTCTTCGCCCAAAACGTCTTTGCGTACATATAATTGAATCTTACCTGTTTTATCCACTAAATCCATAAAAGCAGTTTTGCCATGGCCTCTAATGGCCATAATGCGTCCTGCTAATTTTACTTCTGTTTCATTAGCTTCCAGTTCATCCAGGTGCTCATCTACATCTTTAGCATGATGAGTCCAGGGGAACTTATGACCAAAAGGCGGAATGCCTTCTTCGGCCAGTTTATGCATCTTATCAATACGGACCTGCATTTGCTCATTAATTTCTTCCTCAGTAAGAGGCGCCTTTTCAGGAGCATTTTGCCGGTTGTTTTTTTGTTGTTGGTTTTGTTGCGGTTTATTCTTATCCTTATTTTCTTCTGTCATCGTCTCACCCCTTATTTAGCCTTCCTTTTTGCTTTGGCTCTGGGTTTATTAATTTCCAAAATTTTATAGGCGAATTCCCCGGCCGGTGTCTTGACAATAACTTTTTTGCCTACTTTTTGTCCGATAATGGCTTTGCCTACAGGAGATTCGTTGGAAATTTTGGGAGGATCAGCCATAGGATCTGCTTCCGTTGTACCTACTACTGTGTACTCCTCTTCTTCTTTACTGTCCACATCTTTAATCTTTACCTTGCAGCCTAAAGACACGATCTCTTTACTGATAGCAGAGTTTTCGATAACCTTGGCATTGCGTATCATTTTTTCCAAAACAAGAATACGTCCTTCTACGAAAGCCTGCTCATTTTTAGCATCATCGTATTCAGAGTTTTCGCTGATATCGCCATAGGAAATAGCAACTTTCAAACGCTCGGAAACTTCCTGTCTTTTCACAGACCGAAGGTTATCCAGTTCGTCTTCTAATTTTTGCAATCCTTCTGCAGTTAAAATTGTTTCTTCTTCACTCATTTTATTTACTCCTTTAACAAGTGTTTTATACCATATTTCTCAATTATAGTTTTAATCCCTGCCCTTGTCAACCTTTCTCATAATATTGCACAATGGAAAAATAAATAAAACTGCCCCGGCTTTTCTTCAATTCATTTGTAAAATATCTGTGTCATTATGTTATAATAAACTAGTATAATTGTTATTCGCAATTGCTATGACTTATTGCCGGTGATGTGCATTTTTATCGAGAAAGGATACCTTACCTTGCAGAGTTTTTCTTATTTAAATAAAAAAAGAACCTACAGAATTTCATATGTTCTTTTAATATTATTATGTATTTTGATAGCTGTTCTCAGCTATCTTACCCCTTATCAAAGAGACGATTTTCTCTATGCCTTCATCTGGGGTACCAAGCAAAAGTTGCAGGTATTTTCCGATCTGCTTCCTTCCCTAAAAAATCATTATTTGTTGTGGGGTGGCAGAATCGTACCTGTTTTCATTATGCAGTTCTTTCATATTGTGGGTAAAGGCTATTTTGCTTTAGCCAATGGTTTAATGTATGGTCTGCTTATGATTCTGATTTATTGGCATGGAACAGGGCGGATTACCCGCATTTTTAATCCATGGCTTTTAGCTACTATTATCGTAAGCAGTTGGTTTGTTTTGCCGGATTATGCTTTTACCTGTATCTGGGCCTGTGGCACTGCCAATTATCTCTGGCCCTTGGTGATGATTTTAATTGCTCTTCTACCCTATCATCTTTATTTTATCCGTCAATCCGGCCCTGCCCCGTTTACTATGCCTTTGCTTGGTGAGTTTCTACTTTTTCCTGCAGCCTTAATCGCATCGATTACTATAGAAAACTCTGTGCTGATTATGTTTCTGACCATAACGGCTGCAGTAATATACGCTTACAAAAGAAACACTCTGCAGCGCTGGATGTTAAGCGGTTGGGCAGGCTGCCTTACAGGTACATTTATTCTTTTTGTTGCACCGGGCAATTTTGCCAGGGCTGCTACAGTTCACAATCATTGGTATAATAACCTGGGCAATTTCATTGGTGCCCACGTGCAAATTCTTTTGGGGCTTTTACCGGTGTTGCTGCTTATAACCTTACTCCTAAAGCTTTGGTACAGCAATGATAGCCTAGTAGGTGACAAGAAAAATATTCACTTGAAAAAGGGCTTTTATATTAAAGTTTTATTTGTTATCATCTTTGTGATCAGTAATCTGACGGGACATTTTTTCTCTCATTGGCTAACCGGAGGCATTATCAACTATATTATTAATCCTCTGGGGCTAGGCAATGACACTCTTTATATTCGACTGTCCTATGCTCTTAGCAGTTCGGAAGCAGTCCTGATATTTATTCTGGCCAGTGTTACCCTCTTTAATCTTGGTCAGCAATACTTCTGTCTGCAAACTTTGTCTTTACATAAGCTTTGGCGTAAATTACCCCCGGCTTTCTACGTAAAAAATAAAACCACCTGCCAACGTCTAATGATTCTGTTGGTTATGGCGGTTCTCAATAACGGTGCCATGCTCTTCACTCCTCAGTTTCCTGCTAGGGCCGGCTATGGTGCGGTAGTATTTCTGCTCATTTGTATGGCAATTTTACTACAGGCTGGCAAAAATTACTCTTTGCTTTTTCCCCGGCAAAAAACTTTTTGGGCTTGTGTCCTATTCCTGGCAATTATTCCCATGGCTGGAGAAACTCTCAGTGGCTCCTATACTCTGTATAAGGAAAACAATGCCCGTGAACAATATATTGCTCAACAAGTGGCCGCCGGTGCTACCCATGTAACTGTTAAGCCTCTATCTGTCGGCACTTCTGTTCTGCGCCACATTTACTTCGGAGATGTAGACGGTGAATTTGCTAAGAACTGTGCCCGTCTTTATTATGGATTACAAAGCATAAAACTGAAATAACGCTGAAATAACACTAGAACTGTCCAGCGGATAATTTGTCAGTCGCTGTGTCGCAGGTTGTGAATTTTCTCGCTACTATCGCCGACTCATGTGTATATCGGCCCGCTATAGGTGCTGCGAACCGATATACACTTCGTTCACGGCTCAGCAGCGTAGCAAATTAGCCAACCTGCTCTATGCTCCTGCCAATATTATCCGCCGGACAGTTTTTATACTCAAGGCTTTTCTCTGACCGGTCTCTGACCATCATAGAAAAGCTTTTTTTGATTGTATTCATCAACAATATAAATAGGCCGCTGCTTGCTTTCGTTAAACACCCGCCCCAAATATTCACCAATAATACCCAAAGACAATAACTGCACCCCGCCCAAAAACAACAGTACCGTCAACATAGTAGGATATCCGGCAACAGGATCCCCATAAATTAAAGCACCAAAGAAAACATAAATCATATAACAAATGGCCACAAAAGACACAAACAGACCTAAAAGAGACGTAAGCCGCAAAGGTACTGTCGTAAAAGAAGTAATACCTTCCAAAGCCAGATTTATTAAAGACCAGTAATTCCAGGTAGTTTTTCCGGCCATCCTAGGTTGTGGCACAAAAAATATTTCCTTTTTCTTGTAGCCAATCCAGGTGAACATACCCTTAGTATAGCGCTGCTCCTCACGAAGCAGACGCAAAGCTCCTACACAGCGCTTATCCAAAAGACGAAAATCCCCTACATTGCGCTGTAAAGGCACTTTGCTGCCACATTCCAGAATATCGTAGAAAATCCTTGTCAGATGTTTTTTCATGAAACTTTCATCGTTGCGGTTTTTCCGTTTGGCACAAACATCTTCATAACCCTGCCGCCAGTATTCCACCATTTCCGGGATTAATTCCGGTGGATGCTGTAAATCAGCGTCCATAATAATAACTGCGTCACCATCGGCATAATCCAGACCAGCCAGCATAGCTGCTTCTTTGCCAAAGTTTCGGGAAAAACTTAAATAAGATACCCTTCTGTCCCTTTTAGACAGATCCCGCATAATATTCAAAGTGCCATCCTTGCTGCCGTCATTTATAAAAAGATACGTGAACTCACAGCCGGAAACAGTGCTAATTACCCTTTGCAGTTTTTCATACAATGCCGCTAAAACTTCCTGCTCATTAAAGCAAGGCACAATAATAGTAATTTTGTCCATAGTAAACCCCTAAAATCTTTGTCTTTCCTTACTGTATAATCATACACCATTACTGTTTATCTAGCAAAATTGTTTTGTATTCTGCCAGTTTAGCACAAAATTCTTCTTTAGTATTGACTTGAAAAAATTCATTCCTGAAGGCAGCTGCATGGGGCAGTCCCTTTATATAACCCGCTGCATGCCGCCGCATTTCCTGTACCCCTATGTATTCCCCTTTAAAAGCAACCAAGTCGGTAAGATGCCTGATGATCAAAGCAAATTTTGTATCTAAATCTACTTGGGGAAACTTTTCTTTTCCTGCCAGCCGGCATTTTAGTTCACTGAAAATCCAAGGATTGCCTTCCGCTCCCCGACCAATCATAATACCATCACAGCCTGTTTCTTTAAACATTCTCAGACCATCTTCTGCCGTCCATATATCCCCATTGCCAAAAACAGGAATACGTACAGCCTGCTTAACTGCCTTGATGATTTTCCAATCGGCTTTGCCGCTATAAAAAGCCCCCCGGGTTCTGCCATGCACAGTAATGGCCGCAACGCCTGCCCTTTCGGCTAATTCTGCTATCTCTGGAGCATTTAAATTGTCATCATCCCAGCCGGCTCTGCACTTAACGGTCACAGGTATCTTAACTGCATCTACCATAGCAGCCAATATTTCATAGGCTAACCTGGGTCTGAGCATTAAAGAGGACCCTTCGCCGTTAGCTACGATTTTATGCACAGGGCAGCCCATATTAAAATCAATAATATCAGCCCCTTGTGCCTCCACTATTTTCGCCGCTGCCGCCAATTCCCCCGGCACACTGCCAAAAAGCTGAATAGCTGTAGGCCGTTCCCGGTCATCTATTTTCAGCAAATCATAAGTTTTAGCATTATTAAACAGCAAGGCCTTAGCGCTGACCATTTCCGAAACTGTATACCCTGCTCCCAGTTCCCGGCAAATAACACGAAATGGCATATCTGTAACCCCGGCCATAGGTGCCAATGCAACCGGCAGGTCTATATGAACTTTTCCCAGCTGCATGTTCTCACCCTCCAACCAAATAGAAAAACCGAGAGAAGCATGCTCCTCTCGGCCTAAGCAGCCATTATGTTACAGCTTCTTTAGCGTTTATTTAACTCATGCAAAATCTGCAAACCATCCAAAGTTAAGAAAGGCTCCACTACATCTACCAGTCTGGATTCAGATGCCATCAGCTTGCTAAATCCACCTGTGGCAACAACAAATCCCTGTCCGCCCATTTCTTTTTTCATTCTGGTAATAATGCCATCCATTTGACCAACAAAGCCAAAAATAACACCGGACTGCATAGCCTGAATAGTATTATGGCAAATACTCTTAGGCGGTTTAATTAATTCTATTCTTGGTAATTTAGCTGCTTTCTGGAATAAAGCTTCCGTAGAAATACCAATACCAGGAGCAATGGCCCCGCCCAGATACTCTCCGGAAGGACGCAGCACACAGAAGGTTGTGGCAGTACCAAAATCAATAATAATTAAATTGCCTTTATCTTTATACTTAGTATGAGCAGCTACAGCATTTACAATGCGATCAGCCCCCAGTTCAGTGGGATTATCGTAATCTAAAATCAATCCTGTTTTAATCTTGGAAGTAACCACAAAAGGTGTAATACCAAAATACCTTTTGCACATGTTGCATAAAGGCACTAAAAGCGGCGGAACAACTGTAGAAATAATAACATCAGAGATGTCTTTCATATTTACGCCACTGTAGTTAAACATACTGCCTAGCAGAATACCAAATTCGTCGCTGGTTCTTGCTCTATTGCTGGAAAGTCTCCAATGCGCCAGCCATGTTCCTTTGCCATACACGCCGGCAACAATATTAGTATTGCCTACGTCCAATACCATTAACATTTGTTTTGCCCCCAAATTATAGGATAACTACTAATTTTTCGCAATCTGGCCAGCCTGAACGAGAGCTCTACGAATTTTCACGCCCAAATAACTTGCCATAGCAGCCTTTATTATATCAAATGGTAAAAAAGGTGCAATAGCTAAAATGAAAGTTTTTTCCCAAGTCATGGGTTTTTGCAGAAAATAGGCAAAGCTTAATTTGAAACCCAGTCCCCCAATAATATAACAAATGACCATAGTCAAAGCTAAATACAAGAAATTTCCGGTAAAAGCCTCTGAATAGTATTTTCTCGTGAAATAACCGCTTAGATAAGCAACTACCACAAAACTGAGAATAAAACCACCGGTAGGTCCGGCCAGCATGGCAATTCCTGACTGGCCCTGATTAAATACCGGCAGTCCCAAACTGCCTAAAACGATCCATGTTATGATGCTAAGAGCTCCCAACTTAGGTCCCAGAATAAAACCGCTGAGCATAACTGCAAAAGGTTGTAAGCTGTGAGGAACAGGGCCAATGGGAATAACTACATAAGAACTTATAATCACCAGTGCTGCAAAAATTCCTGTTAAAAGCATGTCCTTTATTTTCATATTAGTATTTACTTCCCTTTCCGTGTGCCGCCCTGATGGACACATCTCCTGCTAAAACTTCTGCTATGGTTCCGTCTGCTTTTTGTACCAGTAAGATTCCTTCTTCGTTAATATCCAGTGCTTTACCAATATAAGTACTGTCAGGAGCTATAACTTTTACCATTTTCCCGATGGTGGTAGAATAGGTGCGCCACATAGCAAGAATGGGCTTAAATCCTTGTTTCAACACTATTTCGTATAATTCTTCCAAATTATCCAATACCTTAGCTAAAAGTTCCACTCTGTTAATCGGTTCCTCTGCTTTATCCGCCAGAGAAATAGCCGATTCTCTCAGTTCAGGGGGAACCATGTCCCTGGGAACACAAACATTGATTCCTGTGCCGATAATCACATAATTAATATGGCCGAATTCTGCACTCATTTCTGTTAAAATTCCCACCAACTTTTTTCCGTCCAGCAATATATCATTAGGCCACTTAATAGCAGCCTTAACACCCTTGTAGCTGTTTACAGCCTTCACCACAGCTACGGCTGCCATAAGAGTGCATTTAGGCGCTTCTTCAGGTAAAAAGGGCGGCTCCAGCACAAGGGAAAACCACAGTCCTTTCCCTGCAGGACTGAACCAGCCCCTGGACAATCTTCCCCTGCCCCCGGTCTGTTCTTCGGCTACACAGACGGTCCCGTCTGCGCATCCCGAATTAGCATAATTTTTGCACATAGCATTTGTGGACCCGGTGGAATCCACATAGTGAAGTTCATGACCTAGCCATTTGGTTTTTAATTTTCTGGCAATTTCTACCGGCAATAACTTATCAGGAATATCTTCCAGCACATAACCTTTTTTCGTAAAAGCAGTAATTTTATAGCCTTCTTCTTTTAAGGCCTGAATGTTTTTCCAGATTGCCGTTCTGGATACTCCTAAACAGCCGGCCAGTTCTTCCCCGGAAACAGGTTCAGGTGCTCTTTCTCTTAAAATATTCAATATTTTTGACCGCATTTTCTTTCCTCCGTTAACCAAAGTTTTTTTATAGTTAACCATTGCTTCAAAATAAAACGGTTCTTTAACAAGAACCGTTTTATTGTCTTATGATTGTGGTGCTGGCTGGGGTACCGGTTCCAAAACCTTTTCACCGGCCGGTGCTCCGACTTTTTCCGGACCGATAGGGGCCGGAGTGCCCTCCTCAGGAGGTTTTTTGGGTGTAGTCTCATCCTTGGTCAGGATGTGGCCATAATCCATTAATTCCTTTATTTCATGGCCTTCCAGAGTTTCTCTCTCAATTAAAGCTTCAGCAATTAAATGAAGCTTGTCAAGATTATCGGAAAGCAATTTGACAGTTCCGGCATAGGCCTCATCGATGAACTTACGAATCTCCTCATCAATCTGAGCTGCTACCATTTCACTGTACTCATTTTCCCTGCCAATATCTCTGCCCAGGAAAACCTGCTCCTGCCTATGACCGAAGGTCACTGCTCCCAGTGTTTCGCTCATACCATATTCACAGACCATTTTTCTGGCTAGTTCCGTAGCACGCTGCAGGTCACTGCTGGCGCCGCTGGAAATCTCCTTCAGGACCAGTGATTCTGCTACACGGCCGCCTAAAAGCAGCTTTAACTCATCCAGCATTTCGCTGCGGGTAACATAATAATGTTCCTCTTTGGGCAGACTCAGAGTATAACCTCCGGCCCTGCCTCTGGGAATAATCGTAACTTTGTGAACAGGATCCGTATGGTCAAGGAGCATACCAACCAAGGTATGACCGCCTTCATGATAAGCAGTTAAACGTTTTTCGTTATCGCTGATAACCCGGCTCTTTCTTTCCGGTCCCATCATAACACGCTCTGCTGCTTCTTCCATATCTCCCATGTTAATACTGGTCTGATTGCGACGGGCCGCTAAAAGAGCCCCTTCGTTAACCAGATTGCTTAAGTCAGCTCCCGTAAACCCGGGAGTTCTTCTGGCCAAAATACCTAAATCTACATCTTTATTAATGGGTTTACCCTTGCTGTGAACTTTAAGAATTTCTTCCCGGCCCTTAATATCAGGCTTGTCCACAACAATTGTTCTGTCGAAACGACCCGGACGCAACAAGGCCGGATCCAAAATATCAGGACGGTTGGTAGCAGCAATCATAATAATACCTTCATTGGCTCCAAACCCATCCATTTCAACCAGTAACTGGTTCAGGGTCTGCTCACGTTCATCGTGGCCGCCCCCCAGTCCTGCGCCTCTTTGCCGTCCTACAGCATCAATTTCATCAATAAAAACAATACATGGTGCATTTTTTTTGGCCTGAACGAACAGGTCACGCACTCTGGAAGCACCTACACCTACGAACATTTCCACAAAGTCTGAACCGCTGATGCTAAAGAACGGTACCCCTGCTTCACCAGCTACAGCCTTGGCCAGCAGAGTTTTACCTGTGCCCGGAGGCCCAAAAAGCAATACACCTTTAGGAATTCTGGCACCCAATAAATTAAACTTTTTGGGATTCTTTAAGAATTCCACAACCTCTTCCAATTCTTGCTTAGCTTCTACAGCTCCGGCCACATCTTTAAATGTAATTTTTATTTTCTCATCATTGTAAAGTTTGGCACGGCTTTTGCCAAAAGACATCATCCGATTGCCGCCGCCCTGAGCATTGTTCATTAGGAAGAACCATAATCCCACAATCAACAGCATAGGCAATACAGAAGACAATAAAGTAGTCCACCAAGGTGGCTGGGGTGGTAATTCTGCTTTAATCTCCACGTCCCTGGAACGTAAAGTCTCAATCATCTTAGCGTCTCTGGGGGCAATGGTGGAAAAATCAGGTCCTGATTTTAGGTTTCCCTTAATAACATTATTATCAATTATGGTTACGGATTTTACATCATCCTGCTGTACCTGCTTCATGAAATTACTGTAACTAATATCCGTTTTGGGGGTATTAGAAGCAGAATAGTAATCTATGACCCAAATAGCTATAACTATAATAAGTAAATAGAAAGCTACATTTCTGAAAAATTTACTCACATTAGGCTCCTTTTCTCTTGAAACTTATTTTGAAATTTTATACTCAGAGAACCTGCTCCAAGTTCCCTCTATAATAATACATTTAAAAGTAAATTTCTACTATTTTCCTGTTATTTCTCATATATTTCACGTTTCAGCACCCCGATATAGGGCAAGTTACGATAGTCTTCATCATAGTCCAGGCCAAATCCCACCACAAATTCATCAGGAATAACAAAGCCATGATAGTCAGGCAGTACCTTAACCAGACGACGTTCTTTCTTATCCAGCATAGCAGCAATTTTAATGCTTTTAGCATTGCGGTTATCAAAAAGTTTTTTGATTTCCGATAAGGTAATTCCTGTATCAATAACATCATCCACTACCAGAACGTTTTTCCCGGCAATGTTTCTTGAAGTATCAAACTGAATATTAAGCTTGCCTGAGCTGACAGTTCCGGAACCGTAGGAAGAAGCCTTAATAAAATCAATCTGGGTCGGCACGGTAATTGCCTGTGTCAATTCTGTCAGGAAATAAACGGCTCCCTTTAATAGACCGATAACGAGCAGTTCTTCCCCCTCATAGTCCTTACTGATTTCCCAAGCCATTTCTTTAATACGTTTTTTTAAATCTGTCTCATTAATGAGAACTCTCTCCAGGTTTGCATTCATTTCGTTGGCGCTCCTTTTGTTCTATTTTTTTTTGCCGTTCCTCAGAACGTGAATTAGTATTGGGTCCGGCCATCAGCCTGCCATTCAAATATACTACTCTGGTTTTGCCGGGAAAGTCCATAGCCTTGTTGCCTATGCCCTTATCTATTATTTCCAGCAGTTCTTTAATATGGTCAAAGCTGATTTCCCTGCCACCTGCCTTAGTAATGACAATACGCAGGACACGTGTCTTTATGGCTAGAGGCAGCCTGGCAAAATCTTCGGCTACTCCCAGGTCAAACATTTCAAAAACCTGTCTGCCAAAAGCCTGGACGAATTTTTGAGCCTGACTTTCCAGATATTCTTCATCAGCAGCGGCCAAAGTGGCAGCCTGAGCCAGTTGTTTCTTTATATTAGGATTAACTGTTTCCAAAAGAGGCAGCAGTTCCTTCCTAATCCAATTGCGCTTATAAGTTATATCACTATTTGTACTGTCTTGGCAATAGGTTAAGCCTCGGGATGCGCAATAGTCTTCCATATCTTTTCTGGTGGCCTGTAAAAATGGCCTG
>JALCSJ010000052.1 GCA_022653215.1 Acidaminococcaceae bacterium | reverse complement strand
TACATTGTCTCTGGGCGGATCCTGATTACGGCAAGAGAATGGCTAAGGCCTTAAAATTGGATTGGAAACTGGTAAAGGAATTAGCGAAAGGCGACCAAAACAGTTTAATTAAAGCTACCTTAAAACCTGAGCAAGTGGAATAAGTACGCCATAAACACAGAGTATGATAAAAAAATTGCCCCTTTCCCTAGGGAGAGGGGCCTTTTTTTGTGCGACCATAGTTTTTGTGACAAGAATCCTTCTTGTAAATATTCTTATAATTTGCTAATATAATAGTAAATATTAACAACGAATAACATTATCTTGAGTGAGGATACAATGGTGAAACAAAGGTGTTCCTGTAACAACTGTCATAAATTCACAAATATACAAAAAGTGCTATTGTATATCTTTGTGAATTTTTTTGTTTGCCTGTTTTTTTTGACAGGATTTGCCTTGGCTGCAGATAAAACCAAGAGTGGAACTCAACAGCAGGATAATAACCGGCAGGAATACCGTGTATTGTTTATCAATTCCTATGGCTATGATTTTGAAACAGTGCCGGCTATTGTTAATCAGGTAGATTTGGCTTTTAAACAGACTGCTTCCGTTCAGTATTTGTTCATGAATGAAAAGTATGTTGATGATAATCTAGCTGAAGAGAAACTTACGAAAGAGCTTGAAATACTCACTAAAGGCTACCAGTACGATGTAGTAGTGGTAGGAGATGATGCGGCTTTTGACTATGCTATTGCTAACAGAAAACGTTTTTTCTCCGGCATTCCCTTAATTTATGCAAATATCAATGATATTGCCAAAGCGGAAAAATATCAAAATGATCCGCTGATAACAGGTGTGGTAGAAGAGTTTCCTGTAAGAGAAACAATTAAACTTGCCCAGACTATTCAAAAAAATGCTAAAAAAGTAGTGATTATAACTGATGATTCTGTTTCCGGCCTTGGTTCAGCCAAACAAATATTGGATCAGCAAAGTAATTTCCCGGAACTTAAATTCGAAATTTTTAACTGTCGGAAAATGAGCAAAGAAGAGATTAAGAGCAAAATTGCTCAGTTTTCTGACGAAACTATTTTAATGTATACGGTTTTTAATACGGATAAAAATGGCAAAAGATATACTTTAGCTCAAAGTGTTAAAACCATTACTGACGCTGCTAAAATACCTGTGTTTAAAGCAGATGAAGCAGGGATGGGTTATGGCCTCTTTGGTGGTTACCAGCTTTCCTATGCCAGCGTAGGCAAAGAGACTGTGACTTTGATAAAAAAGGCTCTTAATAAGGAGATTCCGCTGGGAACTTACAAAAAAGGCAAAGCCATTTACCAATTTGATTATAAAGTTGCCAAAAAATTTGGCATCGACAAAAGCATGCTGCCTAAAAATGCAATTTACATAAACAATGAGCCGACTTTTTATGAAAAATATAAAAAATCGATTTGGGCTATTGGTTTCGTGCTGTTGGTATTTTTAGGTGCCTTTTTTGAAAGTCAGCTTAGGTTTAAACGTAAAATCAAAGAGAATAATATACGTTTAGATGCGGAAAAACAGGCTAACATAGCTAAAACAGAATTTCTGTCCAGAATGAGCCACGATATTCGCACGCCCCTTAATGGGATTATTGGTATGACTTATTTGGCTCAAAAGGAAAATAATTCCTTGGCAACTGCTGATGCCCTGAATAAGATTGACAAGTCATCTAAGTTTTTGCTGTCACTTATTAACGATATTTTGGATATGACTAAAGTAGAGAGCAACAAGGTGGAGCTTCATCCTGAGGCCGTAACTTTCGAAAATTTTCAAAATGCCATAGAATCTATTATTATTCCTATGTGCAAAGAAAAGAACATTACATTTAAGACAGATTTTTATCCTGCCAAAGGTTATACTGCTATTTTTGATAATCTGAGAATCAAGCAGGTTTATTACAATTTACTGTCTAATGCAGTAAAGTATAACAAACCGGGTGGTTCAGTATATCTTATGATTAAAGATACCCTTAGCCCGGACAAAAAGTTCATAACATGTGATGGTAAAATTACCGACACAGGTATTGGTATGAGCAAGGAATTTCTCAAGGTGCTTTTTGAACCATTTACCCAGGAAACACAGCATAATAATTTACAACAGGACGGAACAGGTTTGGGGCTGTCTATTGTGAAAAAAATGGTAGAACTGATGGATGGTACTATTTCTGTTGAGAGTGAATTGGGAAAAGGAACTACTTTTTATCTGCGTTTTGTGATACCTTGTGTTCCTACAACTGTTGTTCGTCAACAAGAGGCAGTAAAGCTTAAGAAAGAACTGGATATAGGAATATTACAAGGTAAACAGATTCTTATTTGTGAAGATCATCCCATTAATCAGGAAATAGTCATTCGTATTTTAGAGAGAGTGGGAATGGTTGTTACTAAGGCAAATAACGGCAAAGAAGCTGTGGAGGTGTTTAAGCAATCTGCTCCTGACTTTTTCCGCATTATCCTTATGGATATTAGGATGCCCATAATGGACGGCTTAGCAGCAACTAAGGAAATTAGGGCCTTGGACCGGCAAGATGCCAAAAAGATACCTATTATTGCCATGAGCGCCAATGCTTTTGATGAGGATGTAAAGACCAGTTTGGCAGTAGGTATGAATGCCCATCTATCCAAACCGATAAATCCTAATTTGCTGTATCAAACCATAGCTAAATATATATAAGATTTAACAAGGGACTGTAAACATAATGACTTCTTGTCATCGTGTTACAGGCCCTTGTTTTTATCCTTGCTATGGTTTTTATAAAATTCTAAATTGTTTAAGTTTTTTGTTCTTGACAGAAAAATATGAATATGCTAATGTAAATATGAAAGAAATATCGAACTCGGTTCGCAATTATGAACTATAAAGAAACATGAACGTGATATAAGGAACCGACTTGAACGGATGGATTGCACAGAAGCTAGATACGCGAAAAGTAAAAATGTAACACAGTATCGGAACTCGGTATGTATATATGAACAAATGGTCACAAAGGGGTGAAGTTGGTGAATCGGACGGCAGCTAGAACTTTGGACATCCTGAATATGTTTGCTAAGGCAGGCAAGCCCTTAACACAAAATGATATTTGTCAGGCTTTAGATATGCCCAAAAGCAGTGTTCATGATTTGGTTTACACCTTACTGGAAAAAGGTTTTTTAGAGTATGACAACGAGCAGTTTAAAACCTTGAAACTAGGCCTGCATCTCTTTGAGATTGGGATGTCGGTCATAGAAAAGCGCAATATGGTGTCTGTAGCCAGACCTTATCTGCTTAAGCTCCATGAAGCGGTTCATGAAACCATTTTTATAGCGGTAGAAGATCATGCAGACGTTGTTTATCTGGATTGTGCCGAAGAGCGTGGCATTATGGGAGGGTATATTAACTTGGGTGGACGTCGTCCTATGTACTGTTCCGGTTTAGGCAAGGCAATTTTAGCTGCCTATAACGATCCGCAAACGGTTAAAAAAATTATCAAAGAAGGACCGCCTATGAAGGCCCACACTGCTAATACTCTTACCACTATTCCCAAGCTCCTTAAGGAGCTGGAAATAACCAGAAAGCGTGGCTATGCAGTGGATAATAGAGAAGTAGAAATGGATACTTTCTGCGTGGCGGCACCGGTTTTTGACCGCAGCAATTTACCAATCGGGGCAGTAAGCGTCGCATCAGTTTTCACCAGAATGCCACCGGACAGAGTGGAAGAGTGCGGCAAAGAGGTCATCAATACAGCTTTGGAAATTTCCAAACAGTTGGGTTATCAGAAACCAACCCTTTATTGAGATATTCTGGCAGGTTCAAAAAGTTATTTAATATATACAGTTTGTTAATATAAGGAGGAGAAAAAAATGGATATTAGGTATTCAGTTAATCCCCGTGATTTTAAGCGTTATACCACGGAAGAAACAAGAAAGGAATTTTTAATTCAGGACCTGTTCCAACCTGACAAGGTACAAGTTACCTATTCTCATGTGGACAGAATGGTAGTATTCGGATGTATGCCTGTAAAGAAAACCGTGTCTTTGGACAAAGGCATTGATGTCTGGGGCAACTTCGGAACTGATTTTATTCTTGAACGGAGAGAAATTGGTATTTTTAACGTAGGAGATCCGGGTGTTATTACCGCGGACGGAGTGAAATACAAGCTGGGAAACAGAGACTGTTTGTATATTACCATGGGTACCAAAAAAGTTACCTTTAAGAGTGACAAGGAAAGCAAACCTGCTAAATTCTACATGGTTTCAGCTCCTGCACACAAACCCTGCAAAACAACACTCCTTACCTTGAAAGATGCCAAAAAGGTTCCTTGCGGAGCAATGGAAACAGCTAATGACAGAGTCATTAACCAATTCATTCATCCGGATGTTTTGGAAACCTGCCAACTGTCCATGGGCATGACTGCTTTAAAACCCGGCAGCGTTTGGAATACCCTGCCTTGCCACACTCACGAACGTCGTATGGAAGTTTACTTCTACTTTGATGTTCCCAAAGACAACGTAGTATTCCACTTTATGGGACAGCCTCAAGAAACCCGTCATATTGTAATGCACAACGAAGAAGCAGTTATTGGACCCAGCTGGAGCATTCATGCCGGTGCCGGAACCTCTAACTACACATTCATCTGGGCTATGGGCGGCGAGAACAAAGCCTTCACAGACATGGACAACATCGACAACAAAGATCTTAAATAAACATAAAGCATAGGATGAGCTGCTGAGAGGTTTCACGATTATCTCAGTAGCGAATCACATATATATTAAACGGAAGGTGAAAACATGAATTATCCCAAGGATTTTTCCTTACAGGGAAAAGTAGCACTGGTAACCGGTGCCGCTTACGGTATTGGCTTTGCCATTGCTACAGCTTTTGCCCAGGCAGGAGCAAAAATCGCTTTTAACTGCCGCAGCCAAAAACATCTGGACCAGGCATTGGCAGATTACAAAAAACTGGGCATAAAGGCTACAGGTTACATTAGCGATGTAACTGACGAAGCTCAGGTAAACAAATTGGTGGCAGATATTGCCAAAGATTTAGGTACCATTGATATTCTGGTAAATAACGCCGGAATTATTAAAAGAATTCCCATGTGTGAAATGAAAGTTGAAGATTTCCGTCAGGTCATTGACATTGACCTTAATGCACCCTTTATTGTGTCCAAGGCAGTTATTCCCGGCATGATTAAAAAGGGCCATGGCAAAATCATTAACATTTGTTCTATGATGAGCGAACTGGGCCGGGAAACAGTTTCTGCTTATGCAGCAGCTAAAGGCGGACTCAAAATGTTGACAAGAAATATTTGTTCTGAGTACGGTTATGCCAATATTCAGTGCAATGGCATTGGACCGGGCTACATCGCCACACCTCAAACTGCACCTTTAAGAACGCCGGGTAATCCTTTCAATAGCTTTATTTTAGCTAAGACACCGGCTAATCGTTGGGGTACACCTGAAGATTTACAAGGACCGGCCGTGTTCCTGGCATCAGATGCTTCTAATTTTGTTAACGGCCATATCCTTTATGTTGATGGAGGCATTTTAGCCTACATTGGTAAGCAGCCATAATAAAAAAGCAAGGGGCAAGCGGGCAGAAAAGTTTTTTAAATGAATCACTACTCAAAGAGGAGGAAGTAAGATGTTTAAGAAAAGAATTCTAAGTGCAATTTTAGGTTTAACGGTGGCAACAACTTTAATCGCCGGCTGCGGCGGCGGAGCAAAGAAAGATGCCGGTAAAGCCGGAGATGGCAAGACTACTGTTTTAAAGGTAGCTTTTAATCAGCCGGAGACCCATCCTCAATTCCAAGCTTTAAAGAAAATGGGCGAGGAAATGAAGAAGAGAACCAATGGTAAATATACCATCGAGGTATTCCCTAATGAATTACTGGGTGCACAGAAAGAAACCATGGAAATGGTACAATCAGGTACTATTGCCATGAGCGTAGTAGGAGGTCCTTTGCTGGAAAGCTGGAACCCTGACTTCGTTGTATTTAATCTTCCTTATATGTTCAAATCCATGGACGAGCAGAAGAAAGTATTCACCAATCCTAAGATTACCAAAGATTTGTTCAATTCTCTGTCCGGCAAAGGCATTCTGGTTAAAGCAGCTTTCACTGCCGGTTCCAGAAACGTATATTTAAAGGGTCATGCAGTAAAGACTCCTGCTGATTTAAAAGGCATGAAAATCAGAGTTATGCAATCTGAAACTAACTTAAAGATGATGGAATTAATGGGTGGCGTTGGCACTCCTATGGGCCAGGGCGAAGTTTACACAGCTATTCAAACCGGCGTTATTGACGGCGGCGAAAATAACGAACTGATTTATTCCGATCTGAAACATTGCGAAATCGCTCCTTATTATTCCTATACTCGTCATCTGATGATTCCTGACTATCTGATTATCAGCAAAGATGTTTATGAAAAATTACCTGCTGATGTAAAGAAGATTTTTGATGAAGAATTAGCTAAAGCAGTTGAATCTGAATTCAAGATGTTCAACGACAATATTGCCAAAGCCAAAGCAAAAGCTGAAAAAGCCGGTGCTAAATTCAACGATGTTGATATTGATGCCTTCATGAAGGCTGTAGCTCCTTTGACTAAAGAAAAATTAAAGACCGATCTTACCAAGAAACTCTATAAAGAAATCCGTGCATTGGACTAATTAAGAGTTTAAGGCCGAAAGAAGCGAGTTGTTAAAGACAACTCGCTTCTGGGCGGCCCATTATCCGGTTTTGATCTTAAGGCAGGAGAAGAACATTATGGAGAAATTTAAACATATAATTGATAAAATCTTAATCATCTGCTGCGAGCTTATGTGCGGAGTCATGGTTATCTTGGTAACCTGGCAGGTATTTGCCCGCTACGTATTGATTAAGCCCAGTAATATTACTGAGGAATTAAGCAAAATTATCTTCGTCTGGATGACCTTGTTTGGCGCGGCACTCCTCTACGGAGAACGTGGCCATATGAACATTAATGTTATTCCGGAAAAATTACCACCCATACCCAAAAAAATCATGTCTATTGTGGTAGAAATTATTAATACCTTTTTTGCGGCATGGATTCTTACTAAGGGCGGCATTATCATTGCTACCAGAGCTATGAGCCAGACCAATGAAGCTATGCCCTTTATTTCCAGCGGCCAGATCTACATGGCAGTACCGATTTGCGGTATCTGTACAGTATTTTACGGACTTTGTAATATTTGGGCAGATGTCAAATTCCTTAAGAACTATAATAACGATAGTTCTAAAAAGGCGGTGAACTGATTATGGAAGAAATGATATTTTATGTAGGTGTTTCGCTTCTTGTCATTGTACCTATTCTTCTGTTAATCGGCACACCTATTTGTACCAGTATGGGACTGGGCAGTGTTGCGGCCATGTGCGTTATCCTGGGCGTGGACAAAGTTGATATCACTGCCGCTCAGCGTATTTATACAGGTATGAATTCCTTTGCCCTGCTAGCTATTCCCTTCTTTGTTTTAGCCGGTTATATTATGAATAACGGCGGTATTGCCCAGCGTTTGATTAATTTGGCCAAAGCTCTTATTGGGTTTATTCCAGGCGCTTTAGCTCATATTAATGTTGTGGCCAACATGCTTTTCGGTGCCATCAGCGGTTCCGGTGTGGCAGCAGCTGCTGCTATCGGCGGCATCTTGGGACCGGTGGAGAAAAAAGAAGGTTATGATCCGGCAGTTTCTGCTACGGTTAATATTGCTTCTGCTCCCAGTGGCATGCTGATACCTCCCAGCAATACTTTTATTATTTATTCTTTGGCATCAGGTGGCACTTCTGTTGCTGCTTTGTTTGTGGCAGGGTACTTGCCCGGTCTTATCTGGGGACTTTCCTGTATGCTGGTAACTGCTTACTTTGTACATAAATTCGGTTATAAAACCACCAGTAATTATCATGGTATAGCTGAAAGAGTAAAGGTGTTTATTGATGCTATTCCTGCCTTGTTTTTGATTATCGTTATCGTAGGCGGGATTATTTCCGGTATTTTTACTCCTACCGAAGCAAGCTGTATCGCTGTAGTTTATGCTTTGATCCTTTCCTTGATTTATCGCAGTATTAAACTAAAAGACATTCCTCCTATGCTTTTAGCTACAGCTAAATCCACCGGACTAATCATCTTTTTAATCGGTGTTTCCGCAGTTTTGTCCTGGGTTATGGCTTTTGCCAAAATCCCCGGTTTGATTGCCAGCACACTGCTTGCTATCAGCAGCAATCCTGTGATTATTTTGCTGATGATGAACGTTATTATGCTGTTTATCGGCTGTATTATGGACCCTACTCCGGCAATTTTGATTTTTGCGCCTATTTTCTTGCCTGTAGTGCAAAAGTTTGGTTACAACGTAGTGCATTTTGGTGTAATCATGGTATTCAATCTGTGTATCGGTACTATTACCCCTCCTGTAGGTCCTATCCTGTTTACAGGCTGCAAGATTGCTAACCAGAAGATTGAAGACGTGTTCTTTACACTGATTCCTTACTTTGTTGTATTAACCATAGCTTTACTGGTTGTTACTTTCGTACCGGAACTCTCCACTTGGCTGCCGAGAGCCATGCATTTAATGCAGTAAAAAAAGTTATTTTTTATGTAATAAAATGCTATAATTATAAATAAGGATAATATTAAGGAGGAATGATTTTTATGGCAAAAGTAGTAACTATGGGTGAAATTATGTTAAGACTGTCTACACCTAATTTTGAAAGATATATTCAGGCAGATGAATTCGATGTACATTACGGCGGCGGTGAGGCTAACGTAGCTGTTTCACTGGCTAATTTTGGCCATGATGCTCAATTCGTCACAGCTTTGCCCAAAAACCCCATTGGAGATTGTGCAGTAGCTGCTTTGCGTAAGTATAATGTTGGAACAAAATATATCGCTCGTCAGGGAGAAAGAGTCGGCATTTATTTCCTGGAAAGCGGTTCAGCAATGCGGCCTTCCTCTGTAGTCTATGATAGAGCTCATTCTTCTATTTCTACAGCTAAACCGGAAGATTTTGACTTTGACGCTATTTTCACAGGAGTGGATTGGTTCCACTTTACCGGTATTACACCGGCTGTATCTGACAGTGCTGCTGAGCTGACAGAAGCTGCTTGCAAAGCGGCTAAAAAACACGGCGTTAAAATTTCCTGCGACTTGAACTTCCGTAAAAAATTATGGACCAGTGAAAAAGCGCAAAGAATCATGAGCAATTTAATGCAGTATGTTGATGTCTGCATTGGTAATGAAGAAGATGCCGACAAGGTTCTTGGTTTCAAACCCGGTAAAACTGATGTTACCAGTGGTGAGCTGGAACTTCAGGGCTATGTTGATATATTCAATCAAATGTGCGATAAATTCCATTTTGAATATGTTATCAGTTCTTTGCGGGAAAGCCACAGCGCTTCCAACAATGGCTGGTCTGCCTGCATTATGGACGGTAAAACCAGAGAATTCTATCACAGCAAGAAATATTCCATTACTCCTATCGTAGACAGAGTAGGGGGCGGAGATTCCTTTGCAGCAGGGCTCATTTGCGGTTTGTTGGATGGCAAAGATATGAAAGCGGCCATTGAGTTTGCTGTAGCAGGTTCTGCTTTGAAACATACTATTCCCGGAGATTTCAACCATGTAACCAGAGCCGAAGTTGAAACTTTGGCCGGTGGCGATGCTTCCGGACGTGTACAAAGATAAAAATCCGTAAAAACGTTTATTAAACAAATTGTTCCTAAGCCGGGAGGTGGGGAGTCGTAAGGCGGGACAGGATTTTGTTTTATATAAAAAATCGGAGGAGGAAGATTTATGAAAAAGAGCTTGGCTTTAGGATTGGCAATTGCTACGAGTTTGACCATGCTTTTCACAGGGTGCGGTGGTACTAAGAAAGAAGCAGCTAAGGGTGGAGCTGCTAAAAAGACCAATTATCCCACAAAGAACATTACCATGATTTGTCCTTGGGGTGCCGGCGGCGGAACAGATACAGTCTTAAGAGCACTTTGCAAGGCAGCAGAAAAAGATTTGGGCAAGACCATTACCGTTTCTAACGTTACGGGCGGTGGCGGCGCTACAGGACATGCTGCAATTATGAAAGCAAAACCGGATGGGTACACCATCGGCATGATTACTTTCGAATTGAACTCCATGCCTCCCCAAAAATTAGTACCGTTCTCCTATAAAGATTTTGACCCGGTTATCCGTGTTAACACTGATGCCGCTGCTTTAACCGTTAATAAAGATGCTCCTTACAACAATTTAAAAGAATTTGTGGAATATGCTAAGGCTCATCCCAATGAAATCAGTATTGGTAACTCTGCTCCCGGTTCTGTATGGCATATTGCCGCAGGTCTGATGGCTCAAAAAACCGGTATCAAAGTAAAACACGTTCCTTTTGAAGGTGCTGCTCCTGCTGTTACTGCTTTGGTTGGTAATCATATTCAGGCAGTTTCCGTATCAGTTGCTGAAGTTCGTGCACAAGTAGACGCCGGAAAATTGAAGATTTTAGGCGTTATGGACACTAAGAGAGATCCTTTATATCCCAATGTTCCTACTTTCAAAGAACAAGGCGTTGATGTAGTATTCGGTACTTGGAGAGGTATTGGCCTTCCCAAGGGAGTTAAACCGGAAATCAAAGCTAAAATCGTTGATTGCTTCGCAAAAGCTATGAAAGATCAAACCTTTATTGACTTCACCAAGAAAATGGGCTTGAACCTTGCTTATGAAGGACCTGATGATTTTGCTAAATTCTTGAAAGAAAATGCAGAATTGGTTGACAAGACCATGGATTCTATCGGATTAAAGAAAAAATAAAAATTAAACTGTAAGTGAATTGCAGTGGGGCCAAACTTCCTGGCAGCTAATTGTCTGGCTAATCAATGAAGTTTGCCCCACTTTTTTATGAAAGTGTTTATTTCGGACAACGAGGTTGTGATACCATGAAAAAAACTAATACGATTTGGGGCATTCTGGGATTATTGCTTTGTGCCTACATTTGGATTTCCAGTGCTTCTTTTCCTACGGACGCAGTTATGAAAATAGGTCCGGATTTTTTCCCAAGACTTATGGCTACAGGTATGGGCATAGCGTCTGTTTTGTTATTGATTCAGACCTATAGCACTGAAAGTACGGCAAAAGCAGAAGCAATTTCTTTTGCGGACCCGGGCATCCAAAGAGCTTTGATAATCTTAGTGGGTGCTGTTGTTTATGTTATTGTCATGCAATATTTGGGCTTTATTCCTGCCACTATCATATTTATGATGTTTATGATGTACAAATTACAATTTAGGCAGTGGGTGCGGATGCTTTTAGTTTCTGTGGCTACGGCGGCTTTTGTGCAGATAGCTTTCCAAGGTATGCTGGATATTCAGCTGCCTATGGGTATACTGGAAAACTTCTTATAAGAGGTGAGGATTTTATGGATTTCGGATTATATTTACAATGTTTATTCAATGCCCTTCACCCTCATGCCTTACTGGTTATTTTTGCCGGGTGCTTAGGTGGCATTTTAGTTGGTTCTTTGCCGGGCTTAACGGCTACCATGGGTGTTGCCCTTTTGGTACCATTTAGTTTCGGCATGGATATGGATGTTTCCATCGGTATGCTTCTGGGACTTTATTGCGGGGCCATGTACGGAGGGTCAATTTCTTCTATTTTGATTCATACCCCCGGCACACCTGCTGCTGCGGCTACCATGCTGGATGGTTATCCTTTGTCACAGCAAGGTCAGGCCAGCCGCGCCTTGAGCATGAGCTTGACGGCTTCTTTTATCGGCGGACTTTTAGGCTGCTTGATCATGACCTTTTTGTCTCCTCAGGTTTCTATTTTTGCTTTAAAATTCAGTACTTCTGAATATTTTGCTTTAGCCGTTTTCGGCCTTTCTATTATTGTTTCTATTTCCAGCCAAAATGTGCTGAAAGGTGTTATGTCAGGATTTTTCGGACTTATTCTTTGTACGGTAGGGTCTGATCCTATTTCCGGTTATCCCAGATATATTTTCGGACAAATGGAATTATACGAAGGACCTCCCTTTATTCCTACTTTGATTGGTCTGTTTGCTGTTTCGGAAATTTTGTCCGGGGTAGAAAAGTTTACTGCCGGCAAACAAGTAGTGCAGCAGGTTAGCCAGATTTTGCCTACCATGGCAGATTTAAAACGGTGCCTGGTTACCATTGTTAAAGGCGGGGTTATTGGTTCCTTCATTGGTGCTATTCCCGGGGCCGGCGGCGATATTGCCGCATTCGTTTCTTATGGCGAAGCAAAGCGTTCATCCAAGACACCGGAAAAATTTGGTACAGGTATGATTGAAGGCGTGGCTGCTTCCGAGTCTGCCAATAATGGCTGTACAGGCGGTGCCATGATACCCCTGCTGTCTTTAGGCGTACCGGGAGATTCTGTTACGGCTATTTTGCTGGGAGCTTTCATTATCCATGGTTTACAGCCGGGACCTTTGCTGTATAAAGAGCATATTGATGTTG
>JALCSJ010000051.1 GCA_022653215.1 Acidaminococcaceae bacterium | reverse complement strand
ATAACCCTATTATCACCCTTGGGAACAAGAGCGGTAAATTGGGGGAATGGCTGGTAGATATTGGTGATGCCATTACCATGTATGATAAATATTGGACTGAATTAAAGGCAAGTAAGTAAAAACTTTGTTTAGGTATAAGAAAAAAATCCGTTGACATTTAGAAAAAATTTGGTTATATTATCCCTATGGTGATCATATGACTGACGGATAAGTGGATAAAACCACATGGAGTATGATCGAATAACCGCCGACCGTCTGGGCAGAAAAAGCCCAGACGGTCGGCTTTTTCATTTCTGGATGGAAAAGGAGGTTATGTATGACATTAGGACACATTCATTCCATTGAGTCCATGGGTTTAGTAGATGGACCGGGAATCAGAACCGTAGTTTTCTTACAGGGATGCAACCTACGCTGCTGTTTTTGCCATAATCCGGACACATGGACTAAAGAAGGCAAAATTTCTTTATCCCCTGAGGAATTAGTAGCAAAATTAAGCAGATTTAAACCTTATTATGGTGAAAAGGGCGGGGTAACATTTTCCGGGGGAGAACCTCTTTTGCAAAAAGAGTTTCTCTTAGAAACCTTGAAATTATGCAAAGAAAATGGTATTTCTACCTGTTTGGATTCAGCGGGATGTGGAACAGGCGATTATGCAAGAATTTTGCAATATACTGATTTGGTTCTTTTAGATATTAAACACTATACTCCTGATGGATACCGAAAAATTACGGGCCGCCCCATGGGAGAAATAAAAGTGTTTCTTCAGGCTTTGGCTAAAGCAGAGACTAAGCTGTGGATTCGGCATGTGGTGGTACCAGGCTTAACAGATGGAGATAGCCATTTAGCCGGGTTACGGGAGTATCTAAAAACCCTGAAAAATGTAGAGAGAGTAGAGCTTTTGCCATATCATGTGCTAGGTGTTTACAAGTACAAAGATTTGGCCATTCCCTACAAATTAGAAGGAGTTCCGCCTATGGAACCGGAAAAATTAAAAAAATGGCAGGAACTTATGAACGAAGATTTACAAAAATAACAGAATAACCGGGAGGATAAAAATTATGCCTATTAATAAAGTTTGTGAACAAGCCTGGGAAGGATTTAATACAGGTGAATGGCGTCATCTTATCAATGTTCGTAATTTTATTCAAAGAAATTATACACCGTATGAAGGGGATGAAAGCTTTCTGGCAGGAACATCTCCCAAAACACAAGCTGTTTGGGATAAAGCCCATGCCCTTATTGTAAAAGAAATAGACAAAGGGGTTTTAGATGTGGAAACCAAAGTGGTTTCCGGTATTGATAATTTTGCCCCCGGCTATATAGATAAAGCTAACGAAGTCATTGTGGGACTGCAGACAGATGCACCTTTAAAGAGAATTGTCAATCTGTACGGCGGGACACGTATGGCTGAACAAGCTTTGAAAGAATATGGGTTTGAACTGGACCCGGAAATTGCTAGACGTTTTAAAGAATATCGTAAAACTCATAATGATGGGGTGTTTGATGCCTATCCTCATCGTACTCGTGTAGCCCGCTCAGCAGGTCTGTTAACCGGTCTGCCGGATGCATACGGCCGTGGCCGCATTATCGGTGATTATCGTCGAGTAGCTTTGTATGGCACAGATTTTCTGATTGACGAAAAGAAAAAAGATTTGGACAATTTAGATGGACCCATGACTGATGAAAGAATCAGATTGCGTGAAGAAGTAAGCATGCAGATTAAAGCTTTGGCAGAAACAGCCAGCATGGCAGCCAAATATGGTGTAGACATTACTAAACCGGCTACTACTGCCAGAGAAGCTGTACAAGCAACATATATGGGTTATTTAGCCGGTGTTAAAGAAAATAACGGTGCAGCCACAAGCTTAGGACGGACTGCTACTTTCTTGGATATCTATATCCAAAGAGATTTAGCTAATGGAACTTTGGATGAAATGGGTGCCCAGGAAATTATCGACCAATTTATTATTAAACTTCGTTTGGTTCGTCATTTACGTACTCCTGAATATAATGAATTATTCGGCGGAGATCCTACCTGGGTTACAGAATCATTAGGCGGTATGGGTGTTGACGGCAGAACTTTGGTTACCAAAAATTCTTTCCGTTACTTACATACTTTAACTAATTTAGGGACAGCTCCAGAACCTAATCTGACTGTTTTATGGAGTGATTATCTGCCCAAAGGCTTTAAAGCTTATTGTGCAAAAATGAGCATTGGCACTGATTCCATCCAGTATGAAAATGATGACCTTATGCGTCCTTTATACGGGGATGATTATGCTATTGCCTGCTGTGTTTCAGCTATGGCTGTCGGTAAACAAATGCAGTTGTTCGGTGCCCGGGCTAATCTGGCCAAGAGCCTGCTCTATGCTATCAATGGGGGCATAGATGAGAAAAAGGGTATGAAGGTTATTCCTGATATAGTACCTGATACTGACGAAGTTTTGGACTATTCCAAAGTAATCACCAATTACAAGAAAGTTTTATCCTATGTAGCTGAACTTTATGTGGATACTATCAATATTATTCACTATATGCACGATAAATATGCCTATGAAGCAAGTCAAATGGCTCTCCATGACACTTTGGTAGAAAGAATTGCAGCTTTTGGTGTGGCAGGTATTTCTATTGCGGCCGATTCTTTGTCCGCTATAAAATTTGCTAAAGTAAAACCTGTTCGTAATGAAAAGGGCATTGCAGTTGATTTTGTTACCGAAGGGGATTTCCCCAAATATGGCAACGATGATGACAGAGTGGATGAAATAGCGGTAGAAATTGCCAGCTACTTCTCTGCAGAGCTGAAGAAGCATCCGATGTACAGAAAGGCAAGACATACTTTATCTGCTTTGACTATTACCAGTAATGTAATGTATGGCAAGAAAACAGGTACAACTCCCGATGGACGTAAAGCAGGGGAACCCTTTGCTCCCGGTGCTAATCCTATGCATGGACGTGATGTGAATGGTGCCTTGGCTTCTTTGAATTCTGTGGCTAAATTGCCCTACAGAGATGTTTGCCAGGATGGTATTTCCAATACTTTCTCCATTGTTCCCAATGCTTTGGGTAAATCACCGGAAGAAAAAGTGGAAAATCTGGTTTCTTTGCTGAATGGTTACTTCAAGAAGGGCGCTCATCATCTGAATGTAAATGTTATGAACCGTCAAATTTTGTTGGATGCCATGAAGAATCCCAGCCAGTATCCTACTTTGACCATTAGAGTTTCCGGCTATGCGGTAAATTTTGTCCGTCTGACCAGAGACCAGCAATTGGAAGTAATTAAACGTACTTTCCATGAAAGTATGTAAAATTTGTGAATTCATTTTCTCCCTATTGACAAAGATAACTGTATATGCTATCTTTACAGTATGAACTGTTGAAATGAAATGTACAGTTAAAAAAGGAGAGATGAATCATGAGTTTAAAAATGGTAAATAAAGCAGAACTGGAAAAAGATATGGCAGGTACTAAACCTGTAGTAATGTTGTTCGGAGCTACCTGGTGCGGATATTGCAAGAGATTGAAACCAGCAGTTATGCAAGTTGCCGAAGAACTTACTGACAAAGTAATGTTTGACGCTATTGATGTTGACCAAGAAAGCGAACTTGCTGCAAAATATCAGATTGATGTTATTCCTACCATGATTTTGGCTAATAAGGGACAAACCAGTGAGCAATTGGTAAATCCTCCTTCTCAAGCAGATATTAAAAACTGGCTGCAGGGAAAAGGTGTAATATGAGCCAATCCTATGATGTAGTTATTATTGGTGGAGGCCCTGCCGGTTACACGGCAGGTCTCTATTCTGCCAGAAGCGGTTTTACTACGGCAATAGTGGAAAAACTTTCTCCCGGCGGTCAAATGGCTACCACCAGCGTGGATAATTATCCTGGCTTTCCGGAAACCATTGATGGTTTTGAACTGGGTGAAAAAATGCAGCAGGGTGCTGAACGGTTTGGCGCTAAGACGTTTTTTGCTACTGTGAGCAGCGTTGATTTAAAATCTGACCCCAAAGTACTGGAAACATCTTCCGGTCCTATTCAGGCTAAAGTTGTTATTATTGCTACAGGTGCTAATCCCAGACATTTAGGCTTACCCAGAGAAGAAAATATGTCAGGCAAAGGTGTTGCTTATTGTGCTACCTGTGACGGCAGAATGTTCAAAGACAAAGTTGTAGCTGTAAACGGCGGTGGCAACAGTGCAGTTGAGGACGCAATTTATTTAGCAAAAATATGCAAAAAAGTTTATTTGGTCCACAGAAGAGACAAACTGAGAGCTACTCCCGTATATTGGGACAGCCTGAAAAAGAACGGCGTGGAAATTGTGTGGAACAGTACTGTTAAAGGTATTCTGGGTGACAGCAAAGTTACCGGGGTGGAACTGGAAAATGTAAAAACCGGTGCAACCAGTGAATTGTCTGTAGACGGATTGTTCGTTGCTATTGGCAGAAAACCGGAAAGCAGTCTTTTTGCCGGCCAGCTGGACATGGATAAAGCCGGTTATATTATAGCCGGAGAAGATACCAAAACATCCCTGCCTGGTGTATATGCTGCCGGAGATGTAAGAACTAAGGCCTTTAGGCAGATTATTACAGCTGCATCAGATGGCGCCAACGCAGTACACAGTGCTGAAGAAATCTTGATGAAATAGCGGCGAGGCATACTATGAAAAGTGATTTTATTGTTGCAGTTCATGGACTGGTATATTTGCACCATAAAGGCTGCATTACTTCCAGTGAGGAATTAGCTAAGAATATTTGTACTAATCCTGCCAGAGTCCGCAAAGTTATGGCTAAGGTGAAAAAAATGGGCCTGGTTACTACCAGGGAAGGTCATGTGGGTGGATATTGCCCCTGTCCATCTTTGGGCAAGGCATCTTTATCCATGATTGCCGACGGGCTGAATACGGTGTTTGTAGAAACCAAGTGGCACAGCGGTTCTGAGGACAATACTAAATGCTTGGTTTGCAGCGGGATGGCAGGTATTTTTGACGATTTATACGATAAGCTTGATCAAAACTGCAAAAAAGAACTAAGCAAGATTACAATTCAAAAAATAGAAAAAGAAATATTTAATAAGTAGCTACTCTAAGTGTTACAAGGGGACATATACCTTTGTAACACTTTCTTGACTTTATTAGTACGTGTGCTATTCTTAAGTGTATAATTAATGGAACTAGAGCACGAGCTGTCGGATAATTTGTCAGTCGCGAAGCGATTATAATAATAAGTGTTAAAAAGGACTAAAAAAATGACTAAGAAAATTGTGACCATGGCCATGAGCGGTGGCGTTGATAGCTCCGTTGGAGCCCTACTGCTGCAGCAGCAGGGATATAAAGTTATAGGATTAACCATGAGACTGTGGCGGGATGAAACCCAGGGAATTGATTTGTCAGCAGAAGGGGATGCGGCAGAAGTGTGCCGTATTTTGGGCATTGAGCATCATGTGGTTGATTACACTAAAATATTCAGGGAAATAGTTGTACAATATTTTTTGGACGAATACGCCCAAGGCAGAACACCTAATCCTTGTGTTTATTGTAATAAAAAGATTAAATTCGGAGCCTTGTATAAGTCTGCCATGGACTTAGGAGCGGATTTGCTGTCTACAGGACATTATGTACGTCTGGACGAGAATGCCGAGGGTATCAGACATATAAAGCGGGCTGCCTATCTGCCTAAAGACCAGAGCTATGTACTCTACCACTTAAATCAGGAAATTCTTCATCATGTGATTTTTCCCTTAGGAGAATATAGCAAGGAACAGGCCAGGGAAATAGCTAAGGAAAATAATTTGCCGGTTTTTGCCAAAAAAGACAGTCAGGATATCTGTTTCATTCCGGATAATGACCATGACAGTTTTCTGGCAAGATACAGGTGTTATAAAGAACAACCGGGGAATTTTGTGGACACAAAGGGAAATATATTGGGCAGACACAAAGGATTGAGCCACTATACAGCGGGCCAACGAAAAGGCATGGGCATTGCGGCTGCAGAGCCTTTGTTCGTAATTCGTCTGGATGTGCCTCATAATCAGGTAGTCTTAGGCTTTGCCAAAGAGGCTGCTTGTCATGGTTTAAGAGCTGAAAATGTAGTGTTTGCCGATGGAAGAATTTTGGCTGAACCCCTCAGCTGCTCCGTAAAAATCCGTTACAATGCTAAACTTATGGACGCAGTAGTACAGCCCGGCGTGAAAGCCGGTGAAGTTGTTGTGGAGTTTAACCGGCCACTCAGAGGCATTGCACCGGGTCAATCGGTAGTCTTTTATCAGGAAAATTTATGCTTAGGCGGAGGCACAATTATTGGGCCTACTAATTGACACTTTCGGTCATTTTTTATATAATTATTGTTACGTGTAAATATAGTTAGGAGATAAATTAATGAAAAATTTGAGCGGAAATGAAATTAGACAAAGATTTCTGGACTTCTTTGCAGAAAGAGGCCATTTGGTTTTGCCAAGTGCTTCCTTAATACCTCAGGACGATCCTTCTTTATTACTGATTGGTGCAGGCATGGCTCCCTTTAAACCTTTCTTTACAGGGAAAATGAAGCCTCCTTGCAATCGTATTGCCACTTGTCAAAAATGTGTGCGGACAGGTGATATTGAGAACGTAGGCCATACTGCCCGCCATCATACATATTTTGAAATGCTGGGAGATTTCTCCTTTGGTGATTATTTTAAGAAAGAAATCATTCCTTGGGCCTGGGAGTTTTTGACCAAAGAAATGGAGCTTCCTGCAGATAAATTATGGATTACGATTCACACCAAAGATGATGAGGCTTTTGATATTTGGCATAATACAGTAGGCATTCCTGCCAATCGTATTGTCCGTTTAGAGGATAATTTCTGGGAAATCGGTACAGGCCCCTGCGGTCCTGATTCTGAAATCCATATCGATTTAGGTGAAGAAAGAGGCTGCGGCAAACCTACCTGCGGTCCCGGCTGCGATTGCGGTAGATTTCTTGAACTGTGGAATCTGGTATTTACTCAATTCAATAAAAACGATGATGGCAGCTATACACCCTTGGTTCACAAGAATATAGATACCGGCTTAGGGCTGGAAAGATTGGCTTCTGTATTGCAAGGTAAACCATCTAACTTTGAAACAGATTTGATTTTCCCCATTATTGAATATGCAGCTAAAATAGCAAAGAAAACATATAATGCTGATCCTAAGAATGATGTATCTCTGAAAGTTATTGCGGATCATGCCAGAAGCATGGTGTTCATGATTGGCGACGGCATTCTGCCTTCTAACGAAGGAAGAGGCTATATTCTGCGCCGGATTATCCGCAGAGCTATTCGCCATGGTCGTCTTTTAGGCATTGAGGACAAGTTCCTGGTTGGAGCTGCTGATGTTGTTATTGGCATGTATGGTGATCACTATAAAGATCTAGTTGATAAAAAGAGTTATATTGCCAAAGTAATAGATATGGAAGAAACTCGTTTCCGTCAAACTTTGGTACAGGGCACCGATATTTTAAATAATTCCATTGAAGAGATGAAAAAAGCCGGCCGTACTGAACTGCCGGGTTCTGAAGCTTTTAAGCTTTATGATACTTTTGGTTTCCCTTGGGAATTAACAGCGGAAATCCTGGAAGAACAAGGTATGACCATGGATCAGGCAGGATTTGAAACTGCCATGGAAAAACAGAGAGAACGTGCCCGTAATGCCAGAAATGACAAGGAAGGCCGTCCTATTGTTTACAATACCAGAAGCTTGAAAGTCGGAGATTTAAAGATTGACGAAAACAGCATTAAAGGTAAAATCGTAGATATATTCCCCATTGCCGATCCTCAGCCAATTAAGGATGCAGAAGATGGTACGGCAGTAGCTGTTATTTTGGATAATACTGCTTTCCATGCGGAAGGCGGCGGACAATTAGGTGATACCGGTACTTTGGCCGGACCTACAGGTATTATGACTGTGGAGAATACGAAAAAATTGCCGGATGGCTCTACAGTACATTTAGGGGTAGTAGCAGAAGGCAGTATTGCTGTAGGAGAAGAAGTTAAATTCTCAGTTGACATAGACCGCAAAAAGGATATTGCCAGAAATCATACGGCAACTCATTTGCTCCAGGCAGCTTTGAGAACTGTCCTGGGTGATCATGTTAATCAGGCCGGCAGTTATGTGGGACCTGACAGATTACGTTTTGACTTCTCCCATTTTGCAGCTATGACTCCCGAAGAAATCAAAGAAGTGGAAGATATTGTCAATAAGAAAATCTTGGATGCAGCAGAAGTAGAATTCAAGGAAGAAAATATAGAACAAGCGAAAGCAGAAGGTGCTATGGCACTGTTCGGGGAAAAATACGGCAAAGTAGTTCGGGTGGTTACTGTTCCCGGTTATAGCAAGGAATTATGCGGCGGTGTCCATGTTCATAATACTTCCCACATCGGTTTATTCAAAATTCTTTCTGAAACGAGCTCAGGGGCAGGAATCAGACGTATCGAAGCAGTAACAGGGCGTGGGGCTTTGGCCTATGTTCGTGAGCAAGAAGCTTCTCTTAATACCATTGCTCATGCATTAAAAACCCGTCCAGGTCAGATCATGGAAAGATTGAATACTCTCCAGGAAGAAGTAAAGACAGAAAAACACAAAAATGCCGAACTGGAACAAAAGATGGCTTCCTCTCAGGTATCAGCTGTAGATAATAAAGTCAAAGACATTAAAGGTGTGAAAACTTTAGTTGAAACAGTTAATGTTGAAGATATTGACAGCCTGAGAAAATTAGGGGATCAGTTAAGGGATAAAACCGGTGGTGTAGTTGTTCTGGCCTCTAAGCTGCCTGAAGGAAAAATCGTGATTTTAACCATGGCTACAAAAGAAGCTATTAGCAAAGGTGCCCATGCAGGCAAGATAGTAAAAGCCGTAGCCCAGATTATGGGTGGCGGCGGTGGTGGCCGTCCTGATATGGCCCAGGCCGGTGCCAAAGATGTAAGCAAATTGCCTGAAGCCATGGAAAAAGCTTGGGGCATTGTAGAAGGATGCATTAAGTAAGAGGTGCGAGAATGAAAACTAAAGCAGAGATAAAGGCACAGGAAAAATATGAACAAGGCCTTCATGAAAAAGCTGAATTAGGTGATGCTTTACGAATCCTGCTTAAAAAGAATACGTTGGAAAATATTACTATAAAAGAAATATTTGAGAAAGCTAAGGTTACCAGAAGCTGTTTTTATAAATACTTTCCCACAAAAGAAGATTTGGCTGAATGGGAATATATTCATTTGCTTGCTTTAGAAGCTAAACATATCGTAGCCAGCGAATCCTGGTCCGAAGCTTTATACAAGAAGTTTCAACTTTACGAAAAGCATTACCAGTTTTTCCGGCATCTTTACGGCAGTAAAAATATAGACCAGATCAGGCGTCATAATGTACGCTTTACCAGAGGGGCTTATACAAAAATGCTGAAAAAAGGTGGAGCGGATCTTAGCAATCCCCATATTTTATTTGCCTTAGAAATGGCTGTTGTAGGGGGAGAAGAAATGACTATGCGGTGGATTGTCAGTGGTATGAAGGCACCCAAAGAAGTTTTACTGGTGCTCTTTCAGGAATCAATTCCCAAGTGCATTTGTCAGTATTTCCAATAATATTTCAAGAAAAAAGGGAGAAACTAGTTAGTTTCTCCCTTTTTTACAAGTTTTTGTGGTAAAATATAATATTATGACAGGGAGGTTTTAAAATGTCTAAGGTATCTCAAGAAACCATGATGTTTCCACCGGTTACGGATAAAAAAGATGTTGCTGCAACTATTAAAGAAGTGGCAGTAGCTTTGCAGGAAAAAGGCTATAAACCAATAGATCAATTGGCAGGCTATCTATTAAGCGGCGATCCGACTTATATCACCAGCTTTAAAGATGCCAGAACCAAAATCCGTGGTTTTGAGCGTTATGAGCTGCTAGAAGAATTACTGAAAGAATATTTAAAGGGAAAATAACTATTTTATGAGAACAATGGCTTTAGATTTAGGAACGAAAACTATCGGAGTCGCGGTCAGCGATGCAACAGGGCTTATAGCCCGTGGAGTAGAGACAATTCGCCGCCAAGGAAAAAACAAGGACTTTGCCAGATTGGATGAGATTATCCGTCAAGAAGAAGTTGATTCCATCGTGATAGGCTATCCCAAAAATATGAATGGTTCAATCGGAGAGCGAGCAAAAGCCAGTGAGGTTTATAAAGATGAACTGGCCAAGCAGTACCCTCAGCTTAAAATCATCCTGTGGGACGAGAGATTATCTACTGTTGCTGCCGAAAAGGTTTTAGTTGCAGCTGATATGCAGCGGAAAAAACGGAGAAAAATAATTGATATGATGGCTGCTGTTGTTATCTTGCAAAATTATCTGGATAGCCGAGGAGGAGTATAATCATGAAAGATGAAAAGAGTTTGCCGGAAGCCGAAGATATTGAGAACACGGTAGTTGTTACTGATAGTGAGGGTAAAGAAACTTACTATCGGGAGGAAATGGTTATTCCTTTAGACAAGAAGAATTTTGCCATCTTGGTAGAAGATTGTGACAGTGACGAAGACAATGCAGTGGTAGCACGAATAGATTTTGATGAAGCGGGGGAACCAATTTATTTGGATCCTACAGAGGAAGAGTTTGCCGCAGTTATGGATGCTTATGATAAATTAATGGCAGAGACGAAAGAGGAAGAAGATTAAGCGATGCAAAAGAAATTCATTCCTGTTCTGACCGGATTAATTTTGGCTTTAGTTGTAGGTGCCTATTGGTATTTTAATTATTCCAATGATAATGCCAGTATTGCCACCGGACAGAAAGTAAGCTTTACTGTGAAAAAAGGTATGACAACTGCCGATATTGCCAATATGCTCCATAAATTAAAGCTGGTTAACACTCCGGAATCCTTTCGTATGGCAGCCAAAATCAAAGGCTTGGACAGTTCCTTACAAGCCGGTGAATATGAGATTATCAGCGGTATGTCTAATAAGGATATTGTAGAAATCCTTTCCAAGGGCGAAGTCCGCTATGAGGTTTTTACAGTGCCGGAAGCTTTTACAATTGATAAAATCGCTGCAAAGCTGGAAAGAGAAAGCCTGGGCAATGCTAATGCTTTTAAGGATGCAGCGAAAAAATATACTCCTTATCCTTATATGGAGACAGCTAATACCAGTGTCATCTATAAGGCTGAGGGTTTTGCCTATCCTTCTACTTATTATTTGGTAAAAGGGACTTCGGAAAAAGATGTTCTGACTATGATGGTCAGAGAGTTCAATGCTCGCTTGACCACAAAAATCAGAGATGAGATAAAAAACAGCAAGATGAGTATCAAAGACGTTGTTAATGTTGCGGCTATGGTTGAGCAGGAAGCAAGAGTCAGAAGTGAGATGCCTCTTATAGCAGGGGTGTTCCTGAAGAGACTGAAGATTGGTATGCCTATACAATCAGATACAACCATTCAGTATCTTTTCAGCGAACAAAAAAAAGAAATCTCTATTGAAGATACCAAAATAGATTCTCCGTATAATACATATAAATACGCAGGATTGCCGCCGGGACCCATTGCCAATCCCAGTATGGAAGCTATTGAAGCAGTGCTTCATCCTGTGGATACAGAGTTTTTATATTTTGTGGCCGGCAAGGATGGTCATCATATTTTCAGTAAGACCTACCAAGAACATTTAGAGAATATAAAAAAAACCAGCGAGGAAGAATAACTTATAATGAAACCTGAATTACTGGCTCCCGCAGGGAGTATGGAAAAATGCAAAATGGCTTTAATCTATGGTGCAGACGCAGTGTATCTAGGTGGAAAAAACTTTGGATTAAGGGCTTTTGCAGGTAATTTTTCCAACGAAGAAATAGAAGAAGCCGTTAATTTTGCTCATAGTATGGGGAAAAAAGTTTATGTTACAGTTAATATTTTTCCTCATAATAGTGATTTAATCGGTTTACCTGAATATTTAAAAAAATTAGCAGCCTTGCATGTTGATGGGCTGCTTATTTCTGATTTGGGGATCTGGTCCATTGCCAGAAAAACAGTGCCTGATATGCCCTTACATGTAAGTACTCAGGCTAATAGCTGTAATTATGCTACGGTAAATGCCTGGCAGCAGCTAGGTGCTTCGCGAGTAGTCCTGGCCCGGGAATTATCCTTAAAGGAAATGGCGGAAATCGGGAAAAAATCCACTGTTGAATTAGAAGCTTTTGTTCATGGCGCCATGTGTATTTCTTATTCAGGACGTTGTCTGCTAAGCAGTTATTTTACCGGTAGGGATGGGAACAGAGGTGCCTGTGCTCAGGTTTGCCGTTGGAAATTTGCTCTATGTGAAGAAAACAGACCGGGGGAGTATTTCCCTATAGAAGAAGATGAAAGAGGCTCTTTTGTTTTAAATTCCAAAGATTTATGTTTAATAGAATATTTACCTCAGCTGATTTCAGCAGGCATAAGCAGCCTGAAAATAGAGGGAAGAATGAAAAGTGTCCACTACGTGGCCAGTGTAGTAAGCGTATATCGGAAGGCCATTGACACCTATCTGGCGGA
>JALCSJ010000050.1 GCA_022653215.1 Acidaminococcaceae bacterium | reverse complement strand
CGCTTTGGCGGAGTTTTTGGCGATGGTTGTCTCCATTGGTGCCAGGCACTTTTGGCGACGCTTTTGGCGACACTTTGGCGACGGCTTTGGCGACGGTGTGACTATGTGTTATAATAGAGGCACGACTAAAATTAAGGAGCGATAATTTATGCAGCTGGAAACTCAAAGATTAAAGCTGGTGCAGCTTACCACTAAACAATTACATCTGTGGCTGGAGAGCATTCCCCATTTAACAGACGAAATAGAATGTTTTTATCCCGGGGGCATGCTGGAAGGCAAATTCAAAGAAATGGTAGCCAACCAACTGGAACTGGCAACTACAGATAAGGAAAATGCCCAATGGCATACTTTCTGGTTCCTTGTGCGCAGAGTAGATAAAATGGTTATCGGAGCAGTAAACTTTAAGAATGCTCCCAATGAAGCAGGGGAAGTAGCAATAGGCTATGACCTAGGCAAAACATTTGAGGGACAAGGCTATATGGAAGAAGCAGTGGCGGCCATGTGTCAATGGGCTAAAGGGCAGCAGGGAGTACAAGCTGTTGTGGCAGAAACAGAACTGGCGAATATTGACAAGGAAACTCTCTTGCAAAAATGCGGATTTAAAGCTGAAAGCAAAAACACAAAAGTAATCAGATGGCGTCTGTAGAAAAGAACGCAAGCTATCAGATGGCGTTTGTAGAGAAAAGAATGCGAACTATATAAAGGGCAAGTATAAAAAACACTCAATAGATTATATTACGATTTTAGGACAAAAACATTATGTGTTCTTATATGACGCACACCCGTGGCTTTAGTTATGAAAAGTTCAAATGTAGGATGACGAGAAAACTTATTGCCTAAGCGATGAGACAGCTTTTTATCGTGATAATTTAATTATCAGATAGTTACTAAAACTTATAAAGATTTAGGGAATTTAAAAAGACAAAGAGTTCAATAAATAATACACCATTGGACATTTTCCAGTGGTGTATTATTTGTGTGTAAACCATGCAGAATCCCTATTTCAAGCCGTTCTTTCCATATTTTCACAAAGAAAAAATACAGAGCTTGAAACTATGGAAAGATTTTATTGCAATAAGATAAAAAAACTTGCAGTTTTCAGAATTTTATGGTAGTATTTTCTTAACGATGAAATAAAAAGTTTAATCAAGCAATTTTTTTTATTAGTAACAAGGGAGGGTTGTGAAGCACCACTAAAATTCGGGAAGGTAGTTGTCAGAACATTCACGTAAATATTTTTAAAATTTGAGGAGGATGTACAATGAAAAAAATAGGCTTGTTACCACGCCTGATTATTGGTCTTATTTTAGGTATTGCAATTGGTAAAATGGGTGTACCGGCTTTAGTTAGATTATTAGCAACGTTTAATGGTATCTTCGGTAATTTCTTAGGATTCGTTATTCCCCTTATCATCATTGGTTTTATTGTTCCCGGTATTGCTGACTTGGGCAAATCCGCCGGTAAATTATTGGGCATCACAACTCTGATTGCTTACTGCTCCACAATTATTGCAGGTTGCGCAGCTTTCTTTACCAACCATGCTTTACTGCACAATTTCGTTAGTGCAGGAACCGTTGGTAAATTGGCCAATCCTGAAAAAGGTTTGCTGCCCGGTTTCTTCAACATTGACATGCCTCCTATCATGGGAGTTATGAGCGCACTGCTGATTGCCTTCATCTTAGGTATCGGTATTGCTGCCTGCAACGATGTTACCTTAAAGACTGTAATGCACGAATTCCAGTCCATCGTAGAAAAAGTTATCAGCAACATTGTTATTCCTTTGTTGCCTGTACATATTTGCGGTATTTTCGCTAACATGACTAATGCAGGACAAATCGCTGCTATTATGTCTGTATTCGCAAAAGTATTCGTAGTAATTATCTGCTTGCACATTATCATCTTGGTATTCCAATATACTATTGCCGGAACTGCAGCCGGCGGCAATCCTTTCAAATTGTTAAAAGGTATGCTTCCCGCTTACTTAACGGCTATCGGAACTCAATCTTCCGCTGCTACCATTCCTGTTACTCTGGCATCCACTAAGAGAAACGGCGTAGCTGCAGGTATTGCTGACTTCGTTATTCCTCTGTGTGCTACCATTCACTTATCAGGCAGCACTATTACTCTGACCAGCTGCACTATGGCTGTAATGCTGTTAAATGGCAAGCCCATTGAATTCGGCAACATGTTCGGTTTCATCTTGATGTTAGGTGTTACCATGGTTGCTGCTCCCGGCGTACCCGGCGGCGCAGTAATGGCAGCTCTTGGTATTTTGCAAAGCATGTTAGGATTCACTCCTGACCAACAGGCTCTTATGATTGCTCTGTATTTGGCACAGGATAGTTTCGGAACCGCTTGCAACGTTACCGGTGATGGCGCCATCGCAGTTTTGGTTAACAAAATTGCCGGCAACAAACTGGAACCAAAAACTGATGCACAATTAGCTGCAGAAGGCGAGCAATAAGGTTATAATATTCTTTGTGAAGAGTAAATTAATCTGGGAGGGTATAAAATGACAGTAACATTAAAAACAATCGAAGAAGCACGTGAAACATTGCAGGGTGTAGCCAAAAAGACTCCCCTTATTGAATCTCCTGTTTTAGGCAGCAAAGTAGGCGGCGAAGTTTTCTTCAAATATGAGAACCTGCAAAAAACCGGTTCCTTTAAAATCAGAGGCGCAGTGAACAAAATCGCTCACTTAACACCTGAAGAAGCAAAACGCGGCGTAATCGCTGCTTCGGCCGGCAACCATGCTCAGGGCGTTGCTCTTGGCGCAACCGCAAAAGGTATCAAAGCTACGATTGTTATGCCTGCAACCACTCCTCTGGCCAAAGTTTCCGCAACCAAAGGCTACGGCGGCAATGTAATTCTGGAAGGCGCAGCTTTTGACGAAGCTTATGCCAAAGCTTTAAAAGTACAAAAAGAAACTAACGCAGTATTTGTTCATCCTTTCGATGATGAATACGTTATCGCAGGTCAAGGCACAATTGCTTTGGAAATCTTGGAAGACCTGCCCGATGTTGATATGGTAGTTGTACCTGTGGGCGGCGGCGGAATGATTTCCGGTATTGCTTCAGGACTGAAACTTTCCAACCCGAAAATCAAAGTTGTAGGTGTAGAATCTGCAGCAGTTCCTTCTATGAAGGAATCCATTGATGCAGGAAAGATCGTAACAGTTCCCGCAGGCGTTACTGCTGCTGAAGGCATTAACGTAAGAACTCCCGGCAACATTACTTTTGAAATGGTTAAGAAATATGTTGACGAAATCGTCACTGTAACCGAAGACGAAATCGCTGAAGCTATGTTATACCTGATTGAAAAAGGTAAGAACCTGGCAGAAGGCGCCGGCGCAACTCCTTTGGCTGCTGTTTTGGCAGGCAAGATTGACTGCAAAGGCAAAAAAGTCGTTCTTATGGTTTCCGGCGGCAACGCTGATATTACTTTCATTAACAGAATCATCAACAAAGCTTTGCTGTTGGAAGGCAGAAGAGCTGAGTTCAAGATTATCATGGAAGACAGATGCGGCGAAACTGCTAAACTGTTGAAGCTTATTTCTGATAACAATGCCAACATTTTGTTTATCACTCAAAGCATGTATGAATCCACTTTGGAAGTAGAGAGCCAAATCATGACTCTGGTTCTGGAGTGCAGCGATATGGATCACAGAAACCTGATTGCTAAGAAGATTACAGAAGCAGGTTACAGACTGGTTAAATAGTAAAATTGCCCCTCGTAAACAGGACCGGGTCTCATTAGATTCGGTTCTGTTTTATTTAAAAATAAATAATTTTTTCTTATGAATTAATCAAAAAGAGATATTTTATTTATGACATTACTATAGATATAATTTATGTATAACAGGTAGGAAAAGGTATGCAATTATTTTTGCTCAAGTAAGAGAAAAACTTGCATAAGGAAACAAAATGTGTTATTATTAATTACATGGTGATAAATTTAATTTCACACCTACTTGTTCTAATTTCGTGGAGGAGGATAAGAAATGACAAAGTTAATGAAAACAATGGATGGTAACACTGCGGCTGCGTATGTATCATATGCATTCACAGATGTGGCGGCAATTTACCCCATCACACCGTCTTCACCTATGGCGGAGCACATTGATGAATGGGCTACCCAGGGTGTTAAGAACATGTTTGGCCAAACCGTAAAGGTTATGGAAATGCAGGCAGAGGGTGGTGCTGCAGGTGCAGTACACGGGTCTTTGCAGGCTGGTGCTTTAACTACTACCTATACAGCTTCCCAGGGCTTATTGCTCATGATTCCTAATATGTATAAAATCGCCGGGGAATTATTGCCCGGTGTATTCCATGTAGCTTCCCGTGCTTTAGGCACCAACACTCTTTGCATCTTCGGTGACCAAAGAGACGTTATGGCTTGCCGTCAAACAGGTTTTGCTATGCTGGCTGAAGGCAGCGTACAGCAAACCATGGACTTGTCCGCAGTTGCTCATTTGGCAGCAATTAAGGGCAGCGTTCCTTTCCTGAACTTCTTTGATGGTTTCCGTACTTCTCACGAAGTGCAAAAAATCGAAGCTTATGATTACAAAGATTTATTTGAACTGGCTGATAAAAAAGCTATTCAAGAATTCCGCGACAGAGCTACCAACCCTGACCATCCTACCATTAAAGGTACCTTGGAAAACGGCGATGTATATTTCCAACAACAGGAAATCGTTAACAAATACTATGACGCTCTTCCCGATATCGTAGAAGAATACATGGAAAAAGTAACCAAACTTACCGGCAGAGAATACCATCCTTTCACATATTATGGTGCTCCTGATGCTGACAGAATGATCGTAACCATGGGTTCTTTAACTGAAGCAACTGAAGAAACCGTTGATTACTTAAATGCCAGAGGGGAAAAAGTCGGACTCTTAAGAGTTCATCTGTATCGTCCTTTCTCCACTAAATATTTCTTTAAATATATTCCTAAGACCGTTACCAAAGTCGCTGTTTTGGATCGTACCAAGGAACCCGGCTCCTTATGTGAACCATTATTCCTGGACGTAAAAGATGCTTTCTCCGTAGAGCGTCCTGAAGTTACCATCGTGGGCGGTCGTGCCGGCGTAGGCGGCAAGGATACTACTCCTACCCATATCCTCAGCGTATTTGAAAATCTGAAATTAGCTGTTCCCAAAAATCATTTCACCGTAGGTATTAACGATGATGTTACCAACACATCCCTGCCTGTGGGAGAAGACATTGATACCACTCAAGTGGGAACCACAGCCTGCAAGTTCTGGGGTCTGGGTTCAGATGGTACCGTAGGCGCCAACAAGAGCGCTATTAAGATTATCGGCAATCACACTGACATGTATGCTCAAGCTTACTTTGCCTATGATTCCAAGAAATCCGGCGGTATTACCGTTTCCCACTTACGTTTTGGCAAGAACCCCATTCGTTCTACTTATCTGATTGATAAAGCTGCTTTCGTGGCTGTTCATAACCAATCCTATGTTCATAAATACGATGTTCTGGCAGGCCTCAAAAAGGGCGGCACTTTCCTTCTGAACTGCATCTGGACTCCTGAAGAACTGAGCAAAGAATTGCCTGCTGCCATGAAGAACTATATTGCTAAGAACGACATTAAATTCTACACCATTGATGCTGTAGGTATCGCTCAAAGCATTGGCCTGGGCGGCAGAATCAATATGATTATGCAGGCAGCTTTCTTTAAACTTGCTGATATTATTCCTATTGCCGATGCTGTTAAATATTTGAAAGAGGCAGTAGTTGAGTCCTATGGCAAGAAGGGCGAGAAAGTTGTTAAGATGAATGACGATGCTATTGACAAAGGCGTTGAAGGCATTGTAAAGATCAACGTTCCTACTGATTGGGCAACTGCTAAAGATGCTCCTAAAGCAGCAGAAAACGTTCCTGAATTCATCAGCAAAGTTCTTGAACCTATCAATAGACAAGAAGGGGACAAGCTTCCTGTCAGCACCTTCGCTAACTTAGCAGGTGGCGCTTATCCTCTGGGAACCGCTGCTTACGAAAAACGCGGTGTTGCCATTAATGTTCCTGAATGGAATAAAGCAAACTGCATCCAATGTAACCAATGCGCTTTCGTTTGCCCTCATGCTGCTATTCGTCCGGCTCTGTTAACCGACGAAGAAGTTAAGAATGCACCGAAAGGCTTTGAAACTATTCCTGCTATGGGCGCTAAGGGCCTGAACTTCCGTATGGTTGTCAGCGTTCTGGACTGCCTGGGCTGCGGCAACTGCGCCGATGTTTGCCCTGCTAAGGAAAAAGCTTTGGTTATGAAACCATTGGCTTCTCAAGAAGCTTTGGCTCCTGTTTGGGATTATGCAGTTAAAGACGTTAAACCTAAAGAGAATCCTATGAGCAAATTCACCGTTAAGGGCAGCCAGTTTGAACAGCCCTTGCTAGAATTCTCCGGATCCTGTGCAGGCTGCGGCGAAACTCCTTATGCTAAATTAGTTACTCAATTATTTGGTGATAGAATGATGGTTGCCAATGCTACCGGCTGCTCTTCTGTATGGGCAGGCAGTGTTCCTTCCATGCCTTACACCAAGAACCACAAGGGTCATGGACCTGGCTGGGCTAACTCCTTGTTCGAAGATAACGCAGAGTTTGGCTTAGGCATGTTCCTGGCTACAGAACAACTGCAAGAGAAGATGGTTATGGATGTTAAAGAAGCCATCGATAATCCTAATACTCCTGCTGATGCTAAGGCTGTATTCCAAGATTGGCTGGACAACAAAGACGTATCCGAAGGCACTCGTGAGAGAGCTGAAAAGGTTATTGCTGTTGTGGAAGCTAATAAGGATAAATGTCCTATCTGCAAGCGTATTTATGACCGTAAGGACTGCTTGGTAAAGCGCAGCCAATGGATATTCGGCGGCGACGGCTGGTCCTATGATATTGGTTACGGCGGACTGGATCATGTACTAGCATCCGGTGCTAACGTTAACGTTCTGATATTCGATACTGAAGTATATTCCAATACAGGCGGACAAGCTTCCAAAGCTACTCCTACCGCTGCTGTTGCTCAATTCGCCGCAGGTGGCAAGAAGACCAAGAAAAAGGATCTGGGACGTATGTTCATGACCTATGGTTATGTTTACGTAGCTCAGGTTGCTATGGGCGCCGACAAGAACCAGTGCCTGAAAGCTATTAAAGAAGCTGAAGCATATCCCGGACCTTCCATTGTTATTGCTTATGCACCTTGCATTAACCATGGTATCAAAGCAGGTATGGGCTGCTCTCAACGTGAAGCTAAGAAGGCCGTGGAAGATGGTTACTGGCACTTGTATCGCTACAATCCTACTGAAGAAGCTGCAGGCAAGAATGGTTTCACTTTGGATTCCAAGGATCCTTCCGGTAGCGTAAAAGACTTCTTAATGGGCGAGGTTCGTTACTCTTCCTTGAAGATTAAGTTCCCTGAGACTGCTGATGCTTTCTTTGACAAGACTGCCAAAGATATGAAAGGCCGTCTGGATGCCTACAAGAAGTTGGCAGGCAAGGAATAAGGTTTCACTGAATTAGTTGATTTCGTCTCACCACTTTCTATAATGTATTAGTAAGAAAAAGGTCCCGAGTTATGCTAGCCACATAACCCGGGACTTTTTCTGCGTTGTCTCCATCGGTGCCAGGCACTTTTGGCGACGGGTTGGCGACGGGTTGACCTGACGATTGACCCATCGGTGCCAGGCACTTTTGGCGACATTATTGGCGACGGGTTATTGACGCTGCTGCTTGCAGATTATTTTAAGCTGTGCTATTCTTAATTAAGAAGTGATAATTTTAATATCATTCCTGTTTGCTGTAATTACGTGGAGGAGGGTAAGACATGACAAAGTTAATGAAAACGATGGATGGCAACACTGCGGCTGCGTATGTATCATATGCATTCACAGAGGTGGCGGCGATTTATCCCATTACACCATCTTCACCTATGGCGGAGCACATTGATGAATGGGCCAGCCAAGGAAGAAAGAACATGTTTGGCCAAACTGTCAAGATTATGGAAATGCAGGCAGAAGGCGGAGCAGCAGGGGCATTGCACGGGTCTTTAACGGCCGGGGCTTTGACCACAACCTATACTGCTTCTCAGGGTTTACTGTTGATGATCCCCAATATGTATAAAATTGCCGGGGAATTATTGCCCGGCGTATTCCATGTAGCTTCTCGTACCCTCGGCACCAATACACTTTGTATTTTTGGCGACCATAGGGATGTTATGGCTTGCCGGCAAACAGGTTTTGCTATGCTGTGTGAAGGCAGCGTGCAGCAAACCATGGACTTGTCGGCAGTTGCTCATTTAGCGGCAATTAAAGGCAGCGTTCCTTTCCTGAACTTCTTTGATGGGTTCCGTACTTCTCATGAAGTGCAAAAAATCGAAGCCTATGATTACAAAGATTTGTTTGCCATGGCTGATAGAGACGCCATTCAAAAATTCCGTGACAGAGCTACCAACCCTGACCATCCTACCATTAAAGGCACCTTGGAAAACGGGGATGTATATTTCCAACAACAGGAAATCGTTAATAAATATTACGATGCCCTTCCCGATATCGTAGAAGAATACATGGAAAAAGTAACCAAGCTCACCGGCAGAGAATACCATCCTTTTACCTATTATGGTGCTCCCGATGCTGACAGAATGATTATTACCATGGGTTCCGTAACTGAAGCAGCAGAAGAAACAGTTGATTATATGAACGGGAAAGGCGAGAAGGTAGGTCTCCTAAGAGTTCATCTCTATCGTCCTTTCTCCACTAAATATTTCTTTAAATATATACCTAAGACAGTTACGAAAGTTGCTGTTTTGGACAGAAACAAGGAACCCGGTTCATTGGCTGAGCCTTTGCTCCTTGATGTGAAAGATGCTTTCTCCGTAGAGCGTCCTAACGTGGTTGTAGTAGGGGGCCGTGCGGCTATTGGCGGCAAGGACACTACTCCTTCCCACATTTTGGGAGTGTTCGAAAATCTGAAACTGGCTGTTCCTCAAGATCACTTCACTGTAGGCATTATTGATGATGTGACCAACACATCGTTGCCTATGGGTGAAGATATTGATACAACCCAAGAAGGCACCACAGCCTGCAAGTTCTGGGGCCTGGGTTCTGATGGTACCGTAGGCGCTAACAAGAGCGCTATTCAAATTATCGGTGACCATACGGATATGTATGCTCAGGCATACTTCGCCTATGATTCCAAAAAATCCGGCGGCATTACTGTTTCCCATTTGCGTTTCGGGAAGAATCCTATTAAATCTACTTATTTAATTAATAAAGCAGCTTTTATTGCAGTTCATAATCAGTCCTATGTGGACAAATACGATGTGCTGGCCGGACTGAAAAAAGGCGGCACCTTCCTGCTGAACTGCATTTGGACACCTGAAGAGCTGGACAAAGAACTGCCTGCTGCTATGAAGCAGTATATCGCTAAAAACAATATTAAATTCTATACTATTAATGCAGTGAAGATTGCGCAAAGCATTGGTCTGGGCGGCAGAATCAACATGATCATGCAGGCGGCTTTTTTCAAGCTGGCTAATATTATTCCTATTGCCGATGCGGTCAAATATTTGAAAGACGCCGTAGTAGAATCCTATGGCAAGAAGGGCGAGAAAGTCGTCAAGATGAATGCTGATGCCATTGATAAAGGGGTAGAAGATATTGTCAAAATCCACGTTCCTGCCAATTGGGCAACTGCTGTGGATACTCCCCAAGCTGCGGCACAGGTTCCTGAGTATATTGCTAAAGTCCAGGAGCCTATTAACAGACAAGAAGGAGACAAGCTTCCTGTCAGCACCTTTGCTAATTTAGCAGGAGGCGCCTATCCATTGGGTGGGGCTGCTTACGAAAAACGGGGTGTGGCTGTTAACGTTCCTGAATGGAATAAAGCAAACTGCATCCAATGTAACCAGTGCGCTTTCGTTTGTCCCCATGCTGCCATTCGTCCGGTACTGTTAACGGATGAAGAGGTTAAGAAGGCACCAAAAGGCTGCGAGACCATTCCTGCCATGGGCGCTAAAGGACTGAACTTCCGTATGGTTGTCAGCGTTCTGGACTGCCTGGGCTGCGGCAATTGCGCGGATGTGTGCCCGGCTAAGGAAAAAGCTTTGGTTATGAAACCTTTGGCTTCTCAGAAGGCCTTGGCTCCTGTTTGGGATTACGCAGTTAAAGATGTTACGCCTAAAGTAAATCCTATGAGCAAATTCACCGTTAAGGGTAGCCAGTTTGAACAGCCCTTGCTGGAATTTTCCGGTTCCTGTGCCGGCTGCGGCGAAACTCCTTATGCTAAATTAGTTACCCAGTTATTTGGTGACAGAATGATGGTGGCCAATGCCTCCGGCTGTTCCTCTGTCTGGGGCGGCAGCGTTCCCGGTATGCCTTATACCACCAACCACAAAGGCCATGGACCCAGCTGGGCCAACTCCTTGTTCGAAGACAACGCAGAGTTTGGTTTAGGTATGTCTCTGGCATCTACCCAACTCCAGAAAAAGATGGCCATGACCATCCGGGAAGCTGTAGATTCTCCCAATACTCCTGCTGATGCCAAGGCTGTTTTCCAAGAATGGCTGGATAAGAAAGACATATCTGAAGGCACCAGAGAAAGAGCGGAGAAAGTTACGGCTATTGTTACTGCCAATAAGGATAAATGCCCAATATGCAAGCGTATTTATGACCGTAGAGACTGTCTGGTAAAACGCAGCCAGTGGATATTCGGCGGGGACGGCTGGTCCTATGATATCGGTTACGGCGGATTGGATCATGTGCTGGCCTCCGGTGCTGATGTTAATGTCCTGGTTTTTGATACGGAAGTATATTCCAATACAGGAGGACAGGCTTCCAAGGCTACTCCTACTGCGGCAGTGGCTCAGTTTGCAGCCAGCGGCAAGAAGACCAAAAAGAAGGATCTGGGTCGGATGTTCATGACCTATGGCTATGTTTATGTGGCTCAGGTTGCTATGGGCGCTGACAAAAACCAGTGTCTGAAAGCGATTAAAGAAGCTGAAGCATATCCCGGTCCTTCCATTGTTATTGCTTATGCACCCTGCATTAACCATGGTATTAAAGCAGGCATGGGCTGCTCTCAACGTGAAGCCAAGAAGGCCGTGGAAGACGGCTACTGGCACTTGTACCGCTACAATCCTGCTGTAGAAGCGGAGGGCAAGAACGGCTTTACTCTGGATTCCAAGGATCCTTCCGGCAAACTGCAAGATTTCTTAATGGGCGAGGTTCGTTACTCGTCCCTGAAGATTAAGTTCCCGGAAACAGCTGATGCTTTCTTTGCGAAGACGGCCAAAGACATGAAAGGCCGTCTGGATGCCTACAAGAAGCTGGCCGGCAAAGAGTAAAAAATCGCCATTGGTGCCGCCCTGTCGCCATTGGTGCCAGGCACTTTTGGCGACGCTTCGGACATATGACCCATCGGTGCCAGGCACTTTTGGCGACGCTTAGGACATAAAAAAAGCCCGGCCTTATGGCCGGGTTTTTGTGTGCGAGAAAAACAGTTATTTAGTAATTATAAAGCGCAGATAGCATCAATTTCTACTAAAGCTCCTTTAGGAAGAGCGGCAACTTGTACAGCAACACGAGCAGGAAAGTCAGCAGTGAAGTAAGTAGCATATACTTTGTTCATAGCAGCGAAGTCCTTAATGTCCTGTAAGTATACAGTAGTTTTAACAATAGAGCTCATATCGCTGCCTGCTTGGGCAATAATAGCTTTCAAGTTTTCGAAAACTTGGGTGCTTTGGGCAACGATTTCTTTGCCTTCGATTTCACCGGAAGCGGGGTTAATGGGAATTTGTCCGGAAACAAATAACATACCATTTGCTTTAATAGCCTGAGAATAAGGACCAATAGCAGCTGGTGCATGGTCAGTGTGAATTACAACTTTGCTCATAATATAATACCTCCCAAAATTTTATTTACAAATGAATTATAGCATAAAAACTTAAACTATGCAAGAAATTTTATCATAATGAAAAAATTTATAGTAAAAACATTTGACTTTTATCAGTACGTAATATAAAATAAAATCATAATAAAAAATGTTTTAACAGGAGGCACATATGCGTAATAATCCTTTGCTTGACCCCTATAAACCTTTGGTACCATTTTTGGCAAACTTATGCGGAGATGGCTGCGAGGTTCTTTTGCATGACGTTTCTCAGCCCAAGCATTCGGTTATAGCCATTGCCAATGGCTTTCATACCGGCCGCAAGGTGGGAAGCCCTTTCACGGATTTAGCGGTAAAAATCATGCAGGAAAAGCAATACGAAAAGGCAGATTATTTATCTAATTACAATGGCAAAAGTAAGGGCAAGAATTTTATTTCTTCCTCTTTTTTTATTAAGAGTAATGGTAAATTAATTGGGCTCTTGTGTATTAATCGCAACATGGACACTATTGATGAGCTGGATAGTATTTTGTCTGCCGTGAAAAAGCACTACAATTTGCTAGATGGGGGTACGGAGGTAGAGGAGTCTCTGGATACACCTATTGCAGATCTTTTGCCCAAGATGGTCAGCGACGAGATTAAGGCATCAGGTATTCAGCCCCAGCGGATGACTACCGGTGAGCGCGGCGTTATTATCGACAATCTTATGAAGGCCGGAGTTCACAATATGAAGGGTG
>JALCSJ010000049.1 GCA_022653215.1 Acidaminococcaceae bacterium | reverse complement strand
CGTAAGTTGATTCTGTAATAATAAAATCAGCACCGGCAATCTGATAAGGATCATCTAAAATCGGAACATTGGGCTGGCCAATATCTCCTGTAAAAATCAGTTTGGTTTTCTTATCATTTTCTTCAACAAAAATGGTTACAATAGCACTGCCCAAAATATGTCCTGCGACTCTAAACCTGACCACCAAACCCGGAGAAATCTCCACGTCTTCATCGTAGTCATGGCAGACAAACTGTTTCAGTGCCACATAAGCATCATCAGAAGTGTACAAAGGTTCCACTGCTTCACGACCGGCTCTTAAGCCTTTGCGGGTAGAAATTTCTGCATCCTGTTCTTGAATATGACCACAATCAGGCAGTAAAATATCGCATAATTCTTTAGTAACATATGTGCAATGAATCTTTCCCTTAAATCCTTGTTTGACGAGTTTAGGTAAAAGCCCGCTGTGGTCAATGTGAGCATGACTTAGTACCACTGCATCAATTTCCCCTGGGTTAAAAGCAAATTCTTTTCTGTTCAATTCTCTGATTAGTTTGGGGCCTTGAAACATACCGCAGTCAAAGAGAATTTTTTTCCCATTGACTTCAAACAAGTGACACGAACCTGTAACGATTTTGTCTGCTCCTAAAAAAGTAATCTTCATCTAGTCGCACCGCCTTTAAGTTTTTTCCCCTAGTCTTTTTCCAATATATAATAATTATAACATAAATTAGACCATAATGTGTTAAAATAAGGATATAGTTTAAGAAAGGATGTTACTATGACAAAGACAAAAATTTTCAGTATAATCTGTGCCGGTTTTTTCACTTTTCTGCCAGCCGGTCATGCCCTCATGGCACCTACTACCACCCCTACAATAAGACAAAGGCTTACTGCTGCAAGCAAAGATAATAGCAAATCCACTACCCCAGCAAAAGCAGACACAAAAAAAGCAGAGGAAAAAGTTATTCCCCCGGCTGAAGCTCAAACTGCCTGGACACCAGCCGGTTCCAATAGCAAACTGCTAACTTACTATGATGCTAACAGTCTTAAATATGACAAAAACACAGGTATTATTACTGCCTGGACAAAATGGGTTTATAAATCGGCCGGTACTCCTACTAGCTTAAAAACCGTTTTGCTTTTATCCCGCTATGATGTCCGGGTTAAAGTTTTTGCAGATCTTTATTATATTAACTATGCAGGAAACGGGACTATTCTTAAAGAAGGTCCGGCCTCCGACCAATCTTGGTCACCTATCTCTATTAATACTTTAGGTGAAGATATGCAAACGGCTTTAAACAATTATCTTATCAGCCATTAACCTTGTCACGTTCACCAATAATTCTTGCTACATAGATACCGGATGCACTTGCCTGAGATAGGCCACGGGTAATACCTGCCCCGTCTCCCACGGCAAAAAAGCCCGGTATTTTTGTTTCCAAATTATTGTCTAATTCCAATCTGGAACTATAGAACTTAACCTCTACTCCGTAGAGCAAAGTATCATCATTAGCAGTACCCGGTGCTATTTTATTTAAGGCATAAATCATTTCAATAATATTATCTAAATGGCGTTTGGGTAAAACCAGACTAAGATCACCCGGCACTGCATCCAAAGTTGGTTTTAAAAAGCTTTTGCTCATACGATGGGCATTACTGCGGCGTCCTTTAATTAAATCCCCAAATCTTTGAACCAAAACTCCTCCTCCCAGCATATTTGACAGTGAAGCTATATGCTTACCGTATTTATGCGGAGAATTAAAAGGTTCTGTAAATCTATTGCTTACCAAAAGGGCAAAATTTGTATTGCCACTGTCTTTAGCCGGGTCATTAAAACTATGACCGTTAACAGTCACTATGCCATCAGTATTTTCTGCTACTACGTAACCATTGGGATTCATGCAAAATGTTCTGACTTTATCTCCGTAACGTTTTGTTGTATATACTAATTTGGCTTCGTAAACCTCATCTGTAATATGCTGGAAAACCTGAGCAGGAACTTCTACCCTAACTCCCAAATCCACTTGATTGCTGGTCATGTTTAAGCCCATTTCCCGGCATTTGCCCGTAAACCATTCGGCGCCTGCCCTGCCAGGTGCCGCAATCAAATATTTGCAGTTATATTTTTCATTGCAAGGCGTAGTTGTTGTTACAACAAAGCCTTCTTTTGTTTTAGCAAAATTTTCTACATGAGTTTCGCATTTAATAGTAATACCCTTGTTTAAAAGATAACGATAAATTCCGGCCATGATTTTATAATTATTTTCCGTACCCAAATGCCTTACTTTAGCATTCAGCAAATGGAGGTCACAACTTAGTGCCAGCTTCCCAATAGAGCAGTTTTTAGTAGTAAAAACATCTCCCGGTGCGCCGTAGCTGCAATTGATTTTATCCACATAATCAATCAGCTCCATAACTGTTGCAGTAGGAAGATAATCACTAAGCCAGCCGCCAAATTCTGTGGTAAAGTTATATTTACCATCAGAAAAAGCCCCTGCTCCGCCAAAGCCACGCATAATACTGCAAGGAGTGCAGCGCAAACAATGCTGCGCCTTACCTAGTGTCAAGGGGCACTGTCTGTCGTCTATAGTATGTCCTTCTTCAATAATAGCAACTGTCATTTTGGGGTATTTCAAGGTAAACTCATAGGCAGCAAAAATTGCGGCAGGTCCTCCCCCAATAATAATTACATCAAAGGAATTTTTCATTTTTTAAAAACCTCTCTATCCATTACAGTATTATAAATAATTGAGGAAATTTGATTAATAGTCTTCAGCGTCTGAGCCTGATTGACAGACCTGTCTGTTAAAATTACCAAAATATAATTTTCCTTTGCAAAAATTATTCCCCCATCGTTTTGTATGCCCGGTGCATCTCCTGTTTCGTGAGCCGCCTGAACATCTTTAGGCAGCAAGGCCAAAAGCCTGCTCCTATCTGCTTGTTTTTTCAATGTCTCCATCATAAAATGATCGGCAGAAGTAGAAACACATTGATTATAGTATAGTCTATTGAAAAAAGTCATTAAATCATTAACTGAAGTATAATTCTTCTTATCTATATTTTTACCTTTCGCACTATTATTGCTCTCTGAAGGTGTTTCTTCCAAACCCGGTTTAGAAGCGAGAACCGTATCTAAATACCCATGTTGTTCGATATACACGTTAATACTATCTGTATCCAAAATATCTATAAGCATATTAGTTGCTGTATTATCATTAGATACTATCATAGCTTCAATTAATTCTTTAATAGTAAGTTCCTCGCCGTTTTTCTTTTTTTGCAAAACAGAAGAACCCATTGCCCTATTGTCTGCGGTAATTTTAAATTTTTGTTCCAATTTTAAATTTCCCTGCTCAATTTCATCCATGGCCTTTGCCATGATAAAGGGCCGAATCATACCTGCAGATGGCATTTTCCCGGAATAATTATAAAAAATATCACCGCTGGTCAGTGATTTGTAATACACTGAACATCCTGCTCCGGATTGAGCTATAATATTATTTAAATAAGTATAAGGCAAACTGGTATTGGGAGCAGAACTTACCGTACTGGTATCATCCTGAATTTTTTGTGTTTTATATTTACTGCTATGGGTAATATAGACATAAGATGCTGAAGCCAGTACTATCAGTGCTGCCAAAATCATAAACAATTTTTTATTAATACTCATAATATCTCCATAATTTTTCTATTTTTTTTAAGCCACTGCTCACTATTGCGATAAGTAGGAAAATTTAGCTCTACCTGTTGCCAAAATCCTTTATTATGGCTTTTATTCTTTATATGGCACAGTTCATGAACCACAACATAATCCAAGACCTCGGGAGGACACATCATCAGCCGCCAGGAAAAGCTCAACCCGTTATAGTAGCTGCATGACCCCCACCTGGTTTTGGCATTGGAAAGTCTGAGCTTTTTGTATTCCACTTGCATTCTCTCAGCGTAAAAATCAACCCTGTGTTTTAAAGTCCTAGCGGCTTCTTCCAGAAACCACTGACGGAGTTGAGTTGCATCTGTATTTTTTGGCATTAAAATATAATTGCCAAAGAGAGTTATTTTTTCTACATTCTCTATGTCAATAGTATACATTGACCCGCCGTATTGAATTATACCACCCTGAGCAATAACCACAGGAACAAATTCAGCATTTTCCGTTTCTATACGTTTTTGCTGTTTTGTTATCCAGTCTTGCTTATGCTCCACAAACTCCATAATAATACTGCGAGTGGCATAATAAGGGGCTCTAACGATTAATTCTCCATTACTGTTCACTACTAGTGCAATAGTTCTTCTTCTTGTTTTTATTATGCTCTTAGGTTCAATCATCATGGTCTTATTATAACATAAAAAGTAATAATTTGACCGCCAGAGTATTTTTTCTTATAATATATACACATTTCCGGAAAGGTGTCTGTTATGAACATATTTAAAGGTTCACTATTTACTTTAACTTTGGTGCTTATTTTGCTGGTATTTTTATCTGCATTTTTCTCTGCCTCAGAAACTGCTCTCACCGGCAGCCAAAAACTGCGGCTTAAAAGACTAGCTAAAAACGGTAATAAAAAAGCAGAAAAAGCACTGAAATTAACCAAGCGGTCAGATGATACTTTAACTACCATCTTAATTGGCAATAATGTAGTTAATATTTTGGCAGCGTCTTTAGCTGCAGCTGCCTGTACGTCATATTTCGGAGCAGAAGGCCTGGCTATAGCAACTGTCGTCAGTACTATTGTGATTTTACTCTGCGGAGAAATTTTGCCTAAAAGTGCTGCTAAAGACTACCCGGAAAAAGTTGCCATGAAAGTAGCTCCCTTGCTCTATGCCCTTACAATTATTTTGATGCCTCTTAATTTTCTGGTGAAATTAATAAAGACGGCTTTTAAAAAGTTTCTCCATACCAAAGGTGTTACCGGTCCTACCGAAGATGAACTGATGCTCATGGTAGATGAAGTACAAAAAGATGGAGCCATTAATAAAGACGATAGCGAACTGATTAAATCAGCCATTGAATTCAGTGATATCAGAGTCCGGGAAATCATGACTCCCAGAGTAGATTTTGTCAGCATTGATCTTGCGGCCGGCAATGAAGCAGCCTTGCACACTGTTGCTATGCATGGTTTCTCCCGTTTTCCCGTCTATAAAGAAGATGATAAAGAAATCATTGGAATGATCCATGCTAAAGACTTCTTTACCGCTTATGTTAATAATCCCAATTTTAAATTGGAACGTATTATTAAAAATATTGCCTACGTTCATAGTTCTACCAAAATTTCTCTTGTAATGAAATCTCTCCAAGACCAAAAAGTAGAAATGGCCATGGTTTTAGATAGCTATGGTACAGTCCGCGGTCTAGTCACTACAGAAGATATTGTGGAAGAACTGGTAGGAGAAATCTGGGATGAGCATGATAAAGTGGTGTCTTCATTTCATAAAATAGGTAAAGATAAATATCTGGTTTCCTGTAATTCCAATTTACAAAATGCCAGTTTGCTGGATTTATTCAAATTTTTGGGTCTGGATTTCAGCCAATATGGTCTGGAAAACGATTCCATAAGTGGCTGGGTAGTTGATACGCTGGGGGAAATTCCGCAAAAAGGGGACTGTTTCGACTACAAAAACCTCCATGTAACAGTAAGCAAAACTACGCTCCATAGAGTTGTAGAAATAATCATAGATGTTGACCCCTCTCAGATTATACATTTGGACTCATAAAAAAATGCTGCAACATAATGACAAAAATCATTGTGTTGCAGCATTTTTTAGTTTCAGTTACCTTTAATTTCTGCCTTATTCCAAACCACTTTCATGATTTCGGAATACTTTTCTTGTAAATGTTTCAGCACAACATCGATAACGCTTCTGATAACCACAGGATCAAAGCTTTCTACCGTGCTGGGAAGACAAGTGTCTAAGCAAATGTCCCCTTCTTCATTGGTATAATATTTGAATACCTTGAATTGTCTGTTGTAACTGTTCAGAAGTTCTTCCAAGGCTGCTTTGTTTTCAGCAGTAACGGCTTTTCTTGCCACTAATACCTGAAACATAGTATAGATACTATCATCAAGAACCAGCATCAAAGGAAGTCTTACTCCATCTGTATCAAAATTGGATCTGAATAAAGCCGGATGTAAATCATTCTTTACTTCTTCCATAGTAAATGCTTCAATTTTATTTTCTTTAACAAATGCTTGCCACTTTTCAGCTTTGCCGTTCATATACAACACTCCTTATAATTAAATTTACTAATATAGTATAACATATTTTCATTTTAAAAGGTATGGTAAAAATGTTTTCGCTAAACCTAAAAATACAAAAAAACCAAAAACATCAGTTGCAGTTGTAATAAATATGCTGGAAGCAACAGCCGGATCAGCATTCAGTGCTTTTAAAACAACCGGTACCAAAAATCCAAAGAAACCGGCAATAACCAAATTAGCAATCATAGCCACAAAAATTATAATACCAAGATACAGATTGCCATACATCCAGTAAATAACAGCACCTGCCACTAATCCTGTAACAGCCCCATTCAAAACCCCTACAAATATTTCCTTTAAAATTCTTAATTTATTACCGCGCCATTCAATATCACCCAGAGCAATACCTCTTACTACAATAGCCAAAGTCTGTGTTCCTGCATTACCGCCCATTCCTGCTACAATGGGCATGGCTGCAGCCAAAGCTACTACTTGTTGAATCGTATCTTCAAAAAGCGACACTGTAGCCGCTGCCAAGAACGCAGTCAATAGATTAATTAGCAGCCAAGGTAACCGCATTTTTATGGAATCCCATAAAGTACTGTCTACATTTTCTTCTTTACTTACACCGCCCAGTTTCAGCATATCTTCCGTATTTTCTTCTTCGATAACATCGATGATATCATCTACGGTGATAATACCTAAAAGGCCTTTGCGTTTATTAACAACCGGAATAGCATGTAAATCATACTTAGAAACCAGTCTGGCAACTTCTTCCTGATCCGTTTCCGGCTCTACGGAAATCACGTTATCTTCCATAATATCATTAATTATGTCGCCGTTTTTAGCAACTAAAAGTTCACGAATAGAGACTGTTCCTACCAGTTGTTTTTTCTCATTTAGAACATAAATCGTATTAATTTCTTCTGTCTTGGGAGCAATATCTTTAACTGTAGCCAGAGCCTGACTTACTGTAAGAGTATTACGCACAGAAATATACTCAGTGGTCATAATGCCGCCGGCTGTATTTTCTTCGTAGCCTAACAGGTTTCTGATTATTTTCTGATCACCTGTTTTCATCAAATTAACTACGTCTTTGCGTCGGTCAGCTGGCATATTACCAAGAATATCAACTATATTATCCTTAGACATATACTGAAATATCTGCATGATTCTGGTAATCTGCATGATTTTCATTATATGATTTTGCAGGTCTTCATCAGCTTGTTCAATAATTTCTGCTAATAATTCATCTGACAATAAAGATGCGAAGTATGAAATATCTTCATCCTCAAAATCTTCCATTGCAATGGCCAAATCAATAGGATGAGCCTGCTCTGCCAGATCTTTAATTTTTACTTCGTCTTTATTTTTCAGAGCCTGAAGAAGCTCTTCGTGAACTTTTGCTTCTCTTTCTTTGTCTACTTCTTCATTTTTTAGCTCTATCTCATCCAAACCCGGTCACCTCTTCCCCACAAAAAAAGGATACCCCTTATTGGAATATCCCTTTGATAACAATTTTATTTATGAGTAATGGCTACCTGAGAAGCCAAAACCCAACCAATAGCACCATCGGAACGTATTACTAAATTATACAATTTGTTTTCCGTTTCATTCCTATACTGATTAATGGGAACAAAAACAGTACCCTTCGGATACGTTCCTAAAACTAGACTGGAACCATTAGGTTCGGCACCTAATTCTACATTATTTTCCATGGTAATAACACAAACATTAGATTGATCGTATTTGTCCTTTGTAGACATGGCACTTGCTGTACTTAAGAACATCGTACACAATGTTAACATAACTAAAATTCTTTTAAGCATAACTTTTCCTCCCGCCTTATAATTTATATTGATTATACCATTTTTAAACTACCTGGAAAACATAAAACTTTAAATAATTTGTTTCCGGCACATTATACAGGATAGGATGATCCGGAGCCTGTTGTCTGGCTTCCACTTGTCTTAAAGATACATCTGCATCAAAAGCTGCTTCCTTGAGCATATGGATAAACAAACCTTCCGGCATAAAATGGCTGCAGGAACAAGTTGCCAGATAGCCGCCCCTGGGAAGAAGTTTCATAGCCTTATAATTGATTTCTTTGTACCCGTTCAAAGCATTTTTTACTGTATGGCTGGATTTGGTAAAGGCCGGTGGGTCGAGAATTATTAAATCATATTTTCGCTCTTTTTTATCAACCATTTCTGTTAACAAATCAAAAACATTAGCCTGTAAAGTTTCTATCTTATCCTCAAAACCGTTTAAAGCAATATTTTCCCTGGTAACGTCAATAGCTTCTTTGGAGATATCTACTGCTGTAACAGAGGCTGCCCCTGCGGCTGCTGCATTTAAGGCAAAAGCGCCTGTATGGGTAAAGCAATCCAATACCCGTCTGCCCTTACTTATTCTTCTGATGGCAAGACGATTAAATTTCTGATCCAGGAAAAATCCTGTTTTTTGGCCATTAACAATATCAACTTTAAAAAGTATGCCATTTTCTTCGATTGTAGTTTCTGTAGGACATTCCCCCAATCCTTGTAATTGAACAGGGGCTTTATATTCTTCCAGACCCTCCAGCTGGCGGATGCCAACATCATTTCGTTCGTAAATACCATGGATAGTCTGACCCATTTCTGTAAGTATTTCTACCAGAAGTTCAAAAATCATGGTCTTACGTTGGTCAATACCAAGACAAAGTACTTGTGCCACAAGAATATCATTAAATCTATCCACTGTCAGGCCGGGAAATTGGTCTGCTTCCCCAAAAATCAGGCGGCAGCACTTGAAATTATCTTCTCCCATTACGGTCAATCTGTATTCCAGGGCATACCTAATGCGTCTTGCAAAGAAACTTCGGTCAAATTGGTCATTTGTATTGCGAGAGATAATTCTCACACGTATCTTAGAATTATCGTTTACAAAACCGGTGCCGATGTATTTGGCTTTATCATTCATAACATCTACCAGGTCACCGTTACTGTATTCTCCTTCTATTCTTATGACTTCCTCGCCAAATACCCAGGGATGACCCAATTTGGCACTATGTTCCGCTTTCTTCGTTATATATAATTTTGCAAATTCTCTCATTCATAAGCTCCAATCTTTGATATAATGATTATGACATAATTTTAACACTTTAGGAGCAAATATGAAATATCCAAATATTCAACAAGGTAATTTTTTACTTAGGCCCAATCGTTTTATTGCCCATGTAACATTAAATGGTCAGGAAGAAATCTGCCATGTAAAAAACACCGGGCGCTGTAAAGAGCTATTGGTGCCAGGTTCTACAGTCTGGGTTACAAAATCAGACAATCCCCTACGTAAGACGAAATATGACCTTATTGCTGTGCAAAAGGGCAAACGCCTCATTAACATGGATTCACAAGCTCCTAACAAAATCACTGAAGAATGGCTGAGAGCCGGTGGATTAAAAGGTCTTACTCTGCTCCGCCCTGAAACCAAATTTGAAAATTCCAGATTTGATTTCTATTTCGAACAAGGCACTGTCAAAGGCTTTTTAGAAGTTAAAGGTGTTACCTTAGAAAATAATGGTATTGTACGTTTTCCCGATGCGCCTACCGAACGTGGTGTGAAGCATCTCCAGGAGCTCGTAGATTGCCGTCAGAAAGGTTTTAATTCCTATGTGCTCTTTGTTATACAGATGGAAGGCGTAAAACGTTTTGAGCCCAATTGGGACACTCACCCGGCTTTTGGTGACGCCCTTATTAAAGCACAAAAAGCCGGTGTCCATATTCTTGCTTATGACTGCAAAGTCACACCCGACACATTAACCATAAATAATAAAGTCAAAATAACGTTATAGTTTAAGAGTATATGCAAAGAACTTACGGATAATATTGGCAGGAACATAGAGCAGGTTGGCAAAAAAAGACACCCTCGTTAGAGAGTGTCTTTAAAATTTTTAGAAGGCCGGAACAATGGCACCTTTATATTTTTCTTCGATAAACTTCTTAACTTCAGGAGAAGTAATGGCCTTCTTTAGCTTTTCCATTGCCTCTTTCTTCTCATCCCCTGCTCTTACCACTACAATATTAGCGTAGGGAGAATCTTTGGGCTCTACGAAAAGCGCATCCTTGGTAGGATTCAGATTAGCCTGCATTGCAAAGTTGGAGTTAATAACGGACAAATCAACATCATCTAAGCTACGAGGCAATAATGCTGCTTCAATTTCCGTAATCTTTAAACCCTTGGGATTATCCTTAATATCTGCAGCAGTACCGTTAATCCCCACTCCGTCCTTCATGGTAAGCAATCCTGCTTTAGCCAAGATATTTAAAGCACGACCACCATTAGTAGGGTCATTGGGAATAGCAACTTTAGCGCCATTAGGTATATTCTTAATATCCTTTAACTTCTTGGAATAAATACCCATTGGTTCAATATGAACAGCTACCAAAGGAACCAATTTCATTTTGCGCTCACTGATGAACTTATCTAAATAAGGTTTGTGTTGAAAAAAGTTTGCATCTAATTCCTTATCATTAAGAGCCATATTAGGCTTAACATAGTCATTGAATTCAATGACTTCCAAATCAATATTATCCTTAGCCAGTACCGGTTTAATAAAGTTCAAAATTTCTGAATGGGGCACAGGTGTTGCGCCTATTTTCAGAGTTATTTTTTTACCTGCCGACTTTTTCGTGTCTGCAGCCGGTTTCTTCTCGCCGCCACAGCCAACAGCCAGCGCTGCAACAGTTAAAAGTGCAGCCAGTGTTAATACTACTTTCTTCATGTAATACACCCCTCTTTTTTATGAATATTATTTGATTTTACTATTTTTTATTGTTTATAGCAAGTTTTACTACAATTTTCTTCTTTTAATATTTTAAAAGCGCCATAACTGTAATGTAGTTAACAGTCATGGCGCTTTTTACGTTTAATTAATCCCGTAAAAAAGATTAATAGTGATTAGCTATTCTCTTGGCAGTTGCAGCCTTGATTTCCTCAGGATCTCTTTGCACTCTGGCAATGCCTTGTTCCATAGCAGTTTTAGCCACAGCAGCTGCCACAGCGGGAGCAACTCTCTTGTCAAAAGCACCCGGTACTACATAGTCGGCACGCAAATCCTTCTCATCGATTAAATCAACAATAGCATGAACGGCTGCCACTTTCATTTCTTCAGTAATGGCTTTGGCACGAACATCCAAAGCCCCACGGAATAGACCGGGGAATACGCAGACATTGTTTACTTGATTAGGAGCATCGCTGCGGCCTGTCCCTGCAACAGCGGCACCTGCAGCCATAGCTGCTTCATAGGTTGTTTCAGGAACCGGATTAGCCAAACCAAAAACAATGGCATTCTTATTCATACCTTTAATTATATCTGCAGTAAATACTCCCGGTTTGGAACAACCGATTAAAACATCAGCACCCTTGGTTACCTCAGCCAAGTTGCCTTGAATCTTGTTTTTATTCGTTACAGTAGCCAAATAAGCTTTGGCCATATCCAAATGACCGGGACGGCCTTCATACAAAGCACCCTTACTGTCAACCATGATAATATTCTTAGCTCCTAATTTATAAAGAAGCTTGCCAATGGCACTACCGGCAGCACCAATACCATTAACGACAAATTTTGCCGTAGCAATATCTTTTTTTACATAGCGCAATCCGCCCAAAACAGCAGCCAAACAGATAATAGCAGTACCATGCTGATCATCATGGAAAATAGGAATATTGCAGGTTTTAATCAGTTCTGCTTCTATTTCATAACATTTGGGAGAAGAAATATCTTCCAGATTAATACCCCCAAAAGAAGGCTGTAATCTTTGTACCATATTTACAAATTCTTTAGCGTCTTTAGCATCAATACAAATAGGCACAGCATCAACATCACCGAAAGTCTTATACAAAACAGCTTTGCCTTCCATAACCGGCATGGCAGCCTCTGGTCCAATATCACCCAGACCAAGGACTCTTGTACCGTCACTGACAACAGCTACGCAATTTCCCCGCCAGGTATATTCAAAAGACAAATTTTTATCTTTTTCGATTTTACGGCAAGGTTCAGCTACTCCGGGAGTATAAGCTATAGATAAATCATGACCATCTTTCAAAGGTACTTTGCTGACTACACCTAATTTACCATTGAATTTTTTATGCATTGCCAATGATTCTTCGTTTAAAACATCAGTATTTGCCATGAAAACGCCTCCTAATATAAAGTTAAACTGATAAAATCATAAAAATTTATCTCTTACTTCATAAATTTCTGCTTTGGGTTTGCTTTCCCCCTCAATGGTCATAATGCCATAAGTAGGAATTCCCATACGAGGTCTGGAAGGACTCCCCGGATTAATAACCAGAATATCATCGTACCATTTGACTACAGGCACATGGGTATGTCCGTAAACCACAATATCAGCATGTCTTTCCCTGCCCACTTCTGCCAGAGTGTCCTCACCATACCCATGTAAGAAACGATTTCCATGGGTAATC
>JALCSJ010000048.1 GCA_022653215.1 Acidaminococcaceae bacterium | reverse complement strand
AAAAAAAGATGGGTACGAAAAACATACCCATCCTAACAGCGAACCAAAATGCGCACCAGACAGGTACTCGGCTCATCGCCGGCGGTCGATGCTCTAGCATCCTCTCAATCCGACTCACGGATTCCCATCGCATTTTTGGTTAATTAATATGTAATTACACCATATAACAAGATCAGGGCGCTCCCCCTGTCTCATATTCAAACCTTCTAAATTATATAGCTCTTAGGAAATGATGTCAAGGAAGGGGGGTGAACCTAGCGTGAAAAACCTGTATCTAGAAGATTTTGTATTAATTGAGGCTTACTCATACCTTTAGCTTCCCAGAGCATTGGATACATGGAAATAGCAGTAAAACCCGGCATAGTATTAATTTCATTGAACACAACGTCTTCTTTTGTCAAGAAAAAATCTACCCTAGCAAGAGAAAATCCACCTAATGCTGTGAAAATAGCTTTCGCTGCAGTACGTATTATCTCTGCGTTTTCTCTCGACAATTTAGTTTGTACAATTGTTTCAGAACAAGGGTCATTATACTTGGCATCATAATCGTAAAAACCACTGCTTGTTTTAATCTCCCCTATATCACTTGCTTTAACTTCTCCATCCTTATCACAAAAAACAGCACACTCAAGTTCTCTACCCACAATGGTTTCTTCCACAATTATTTTACCATCTACTTTCCATGCTAAATTAATGCCCTTTATTAATTCTGCTCTAGAATGTGCCTTAGTAATTCCGCAACTCGACCCAGCATTAGCTGGTTTGACAAATACAGGATAAGAAAGTCTTTCTTCAACAAATTTTATACAGTAATCCTGGTTTTCCCATTGTTTACTGACAAATGAAACATATTTTGCTTGTTTAATCCCCATTGCAGTTAAGAATGTTTGACATATGATTTTTGTGTACACTTTGTCCATAGCGACAGCGCTAGCCAAGACTCCACTGCCTACATATGGAATTTTAGCCATTTCGAATAAACCTTGGATAGTTCCATCCTCACCATTTTTACCATGAAGAACCGGAAAAATGACGTCAATTTTATAAAAAGAGTGCTTATTGTCAGTTCCTTCAACCAGAAGTGACTTCATTTTAGCATCCGGCAGTAAAAGCGCCTTAATCCTAGATTCATACCATTTTTTATTCATTATTAAAGAAATATCTTTGACTAAAAGCCATTCACCTTCCTTTGTAATTCCGACTAAAATCACATTATATTTGTTGCTATTAATGTTTTCTATTACATTAATAGCTGATTGACAAGATATTTCGTGTTCAGTTGAAGCACCGCCAAAAATTACTAGTACTGTTTGTTTCATAATTATTCATCCTTTCTTTTAATAGGTTATCTTATATGCTTTGTGATTATTTTTCATTAATGATTTAAGATGTTGAAATTTCAGTAACAACATTTTTCTCATCAACAAAAATAATTATTGGCCTATGATTTTTCACCTCTTTAATATTAATTTTACAAAATGACATTATTATAATTTTATCCTTTTTTTGAACGCAACGAGCTGCTGCACCATTAAGACATATTATTCCTGAATTTTTTATTCCTGCAATAGCATATGTTTCAAATCTTTGTCCGTTATTAATATTTACAACAAATACTTTTTCATATTTTTTTATACCAGCTGCATTTAATATTTGTTCATCTATTGTAATGCTACCAACATAGTCTAAATTTGCTTGTGTAACGCTAGCCCTATGTATTTTGGATTTTAACATACTAATTTGCATTGAAATAACACCCCTTTTCTAAAATGTTAGTGCACTTTAAATTTTATGTACACTATATGCTTTCTTGTTAAATGCGCTTATGATAAGTATTTTTACCATTTCTAGATAAGTAATTCCCATCTCATTACATTCATTAGGAAAAATAGAACTTTTTAAGAGTCCCGGTAATGTATTTAGTTCTAATAGGTACAACTTTTCTTCTCCATCACATATAAAATCAAACCTTGCCATGCCACTGCATCCTAATTCCAAATATAAACGCATTGACAAATTTGCTACTTTTTTACTCACTTCACTATGCAGATCATATTTTTTCCTGACATTATCATTTGAAAATTTTATTTCATTGCTAAAATATTCTGAGGTATATTCAATGAAACACGCAGGTAAGATCATTGGTTGTTTATCAACCTCTAGGATGCCCAAACCTACTTCCTTTTTAGGATGATTTATAAATTGTTCTAATAATATATCGCCAAAACAATTTATATGTTTATTGATTATCTCATTATATTTTTTCCTATCTTTAATCAATGTGACACCAACCGAAGCTCCATTGGAAACTGGTTTTATAATAAATTCGTTTCCTAAGTTATTACTTATTGTCTCATAAGGGTAGACTTCACTATTCTTCCTTTGAAGCATATATTTTGGTGTTAATATCCCCATTTGTGACGAAATCTTTTTCAAGATATACTTATTCATTCCAATTGCACTCGCCAAAACACCTGATCCTATATATCTAATATCTAAAACATCAAGTATGGCCTGTATTTTACCATCCTCTCCATAATTACCTTGATTCGTAATAAAAACAACGTCTGGTTTATATTTTATTATTGTATCAATCCAATTTTGGTCATTTATAGATAACCTGCTATATTGCAGACCTAGTTGTTTAACTGCCTGTTCAATTTCTTTATGCGCAGTATATTCGGTTTCATGGGACCATCCGCCATATAAAATAATTATGTTAATGTTTTTAAGGTTCATATAAAGTCTCCTTTTTGTGCAGAAAAAGCATCAACATAAAACTCATTATATGCTCCATTTGCATCTAATAGCTCTCTATACGGAACACCTTTTAGATAATGTGAAATTGTAAATCCTCTATTACGTAGTACTAGCTCTAACTCTTTAGAATTTGGTGTTGTTTCCCATTGTAATTTTGAAGTAAAATTGAATGGCATTGAGCCAATAAAAATACCATTTGGTTTTAACGCGCCATAAATTTGTTCAATGAAATTCTCCAAAGAAGAACAACGATCTAACATATTCACAGCTACAATTAAATCATATTCGTTTTTATATGTTTTTTGCTTAAAATCATCTTGTATAAGATTAACATTGGGGAAGTCATACGTTGGTACTGACAATTGGTTAAATCCCGCATCGCTTAAATCAATTTGAATATTTTTATGTGTTTTATTTTTTAAAATCTTTTTTGCTGCTTTTATTGATAAGACAGAATTGTCTATAGCATCCACTTTTGCTTTATTAAAGAATTTAGCAATATCACATGTTGTTCTGCCAACACCGCAGCCAATATCCAACACATGTATTTTTTCGTTTTGTTTAAATTCTTTTATTATAAAGTTTTCAATAATTCTGTATACTCCTTCCGTTCCACAATATTTATTGACATATCCATATGCCCATAAGCCAATGTATTTATTTATAAATTTATTGTCTTCATATTTATTCATTTTTTCTCCTTTGCGTAGTATTATTATTTTCCGCAACTATGTTTATTATTATCATTTGTGCATTTACACTAACAAAAGCTAAAACAAACACCTTTTTCAATTAATAGTATTCTATTTGTCCCCAAAGTGAATGTGATTTAGGATAACAAAAGCATATGTTTTTAAATTGTTCTATATATATTTTTACATCTAAACGAATCTTTGCTGGGTTTTCACCCAAAATTAATACTCGATGCATATATTTTGCAATATCATCCATGTTTCTTTCTTGCATGCCTATTCTTGTCACTTCTGGAACTCCAATTCTTAAAGCAGAAGGTGTTTTGTATGACTCATCCCATGGCAATAAATTTTTATTTACCAATATTCCTGCTTTTTCTAACATTCTTTCGTCATTTGTAGCATTTTCTGACAATAACATTATCATGTGAGTATCTGTAAATTTATCTTTTTCATAACTATATATTTTGAATCCGTTCTTATTTAAATTATCTGCAAGTCTAGTGATATTTCTTCTTATTTGTTTTGCATACGCATTTCCAAAAATACTCATCTCATATAGCGTAATTATAGTGGCAACTGTATGATGTAAATGATGTGACGAATGCAATGCCGGAAATGTTGTCCTTTTAATTATTTCACCATATTTTTTATTAGTGAGAATTAAACCATGTTGGGGACCTGGTATAGTTTTGCACGTAGATGTTGTTATAATATCAACCCCATCATCAAATGGATTTGTATATTGTTTCCCTATAATCAATCCAGAAATATGTGCTGCATCAAATACTACGATAGCATCATTGTCATGCGCCACTTTACAAATTTCTTTTATTTCCAATTTTTTTATTAATACAGACCCTCCTAAAATAACTAATTTGGGTTTATGTATTTTAATTTCTTTCAAAGCCATCTCTATATCTATAACATTTATTTGATCTTTCACCATTGGTATCTTTTGTACATTTAAATTAAAAACGTTTCTTGGTGTAGCACCACTCATACTAATATGTCCACCATCTTTAATTGAAGTAGCTAATATAGTGTCTCCAGCAGAAGTAAATGCAGCATAAACTACCATATTGGCAATTGTTCCTGAAATCGGCCTTATATCAGCGAATTCCGCTTTAAACATCTTTTTCGCCAAATTAATTCCAATGTTTTCAATTTCATCATAATACTTTAATCCAGGGAATAGCCGTTGTTCTAACCAACCTTCTGCAACTCTATTACCATAATCTGACATAAGGCTTTCCCTCGTTAAGTAGCTTAGTTTGTTTTCGCTGGCAATTAGATTAATTGTTGAACTCATGAATCTTTCTTGGTTTCGTATGTTGCTTATGATTTTAGATATCATTTTTCCTCTTTCTTTTTCATTTTCTTTTTTGATTTTACTCTAATGGTTTTTTGTAACACTCGAACTATGCCACATTACACCTCCTTTTTGTTTATTTCTTTTTAAATGTATAGCTCTTAAAATTATTTTCCTATCCTGCTTATAAATAAACAAGGTCGTCAGTCCGCCATCTTTTGGTTGACGTCCGCCATTTTGTAGCGTGATAACGCCAAATTTAGCTTATAAACAAATTCTTGCAATATAAAAAACATTATAAGCAACTAAAAAGCACATCTATGAGAAAAATTCATAGATGTGCTTTTTAGTTTTTTATTTATATCCGGTTTCAAAATGGTTCTCTATAAACTTCCAGAAGATTAAACAACTGTTACTAAAATACCATATTTCTTTGTAACAATTCATCTTTTATCCCAGTATTTCTTTTAAATCCTGTTCTGGAGTAGTTATGGGCGCAATGTGGTAATGCTCCACTAAATATTTAAGAATATTAGGGGATACAAAAGCCGGTAAAGTCGGTCCAAGCTTGATGTTCTGAATGCCCAGATGCAGCAGTGTCAATAAAATGCAGACGGCTTTTTGCTCATACCAAGATAAAATCATAGACAGCGGCAATTCATTAACCCCACAGTTAAAAGCCTTAGCTAGGGCTACTGCCACCTGGATTGCGCTATAAGCATCATTGCATTGTCCCATATCCATAATTCTGGGCAACCCGTCAATTGTGCCTAAATCAAGGTCATTAAACCTATATTTCCCGCAGGCCAGCGTCAACACAATGCTGTCTTTAGGTGTTTGTTTAACAAATTCAGTATAGTAGTTACGTCCCGGTTTAGCTCCATCACAGCCCCCCACTAAGAAGAAATGTTTGATATGTCCGGCTTTTACAGCTTCCACCACTTTATCTGCCACAGAAAGCACTGTGTCATGGCCAAAGCCTGTTAGTAATTCTGAACCGCCGTTAATGCCGGTAAATAAGGTGTCTTCCTTATATCCGCCTAGTTCTAGAGCCTTATTAATAACAGGAGTAAAGTCCTTCCCTGCTCCAATGTGGACAGTTCCCGGAAATTCTACAACTTCCGTAGTGAACACTCTGTCAGCATAGCTAGCCTTGGGAGGCATTAAGCAGTTGGTTGTAAAAAGAATAGGTGCCGGAAGATTAGTAAATTCTTTTTGCTGATTTTGCCAGGCAGTGCCAAAATTACCCTTTAAATGTTTATATTTCTTTAATTTAGGATAACCGTGAGCCGGTAACATTTCACCATGTGTGTAAATGTTGATGCCTTTGCCCTCCGTTTGCTCTAACAGTAGGTCTAAATCATTCAAATCATGACCTGTCACTACGATAAAGGGACCTTTTTCTACTTTCATGGTGACTTTCGTCGGAACCGGGCTGCCATAGGTTTTAGTATTGGCTTTGTCCAGCAGGGCCATGCATTTCAGATTTACTTCCCCTACTTTTAAAACTAAGGGCAGTAAATCTTCTACAGACATATCCTCACCCAGTGCGGCCAATGCCTCACAGAAAAAGCGATTAATTTCATCATTGTCATAGTCCAGCATTAGTGCATGATAAGCATAGGCAGCCATCCCACGCAATCCGAATAAAATCAGAGATTTCAGGGAACGAATATCTTCCTGGGCATTCCACAGGTTACTCATATCATAGTCATCCGCACGTACACCACCTTCACATCTGCTGCAAGATGGCAGTAATTTTCCGGTAGCATCATGTACTTTATCGATTTCCTGCTGCACAGTTACGTCGTCAAAATTAACATTCGTAATCGTGGTAAACAAGCCCTCAAGAATAGCCCTTGATGTTTCTTCGGTAATTCGTCTGTCCCGCTTAGCTGCTTTGCCAAGACCAATTAATGCTCCGGTCAATTTATCCTGCAATTTAGCAGTAGGAGCCTTTTTACCGCACACACCGGCCATGCCTGTGCATCCTGTGCCACAAGCTGTCTGTTCACATTGAAAACAAAACATTTGCTTTTCCATTTTTTCTCTCTCCTTTAGACCAAAATACCTGATTTTATTCTAAAATTTTTCCGTCTGTAGAAATTACTACAACCTGCCAAGGAATAAATTTTCCGCTGTCTTGCAATGCTTTCTTTACGGCATTTTCTATGCCGCCACAGCATGGCACTTCCATACGTACTACTGTCACACTCTTAATATCGTTATTTTTAATGATTTCCGTAAGTTTTTCAGAATAATCAACTGCATCTAATTTAGGACATCCAATCAACGTAATATGATTCTTTATAAATTTCTCGTGAAAATTTGCGTAGGCATATGCTGTGCAGTCTGCGGCTACAAGAAGCTTTGCTCCTTGAAAATATTGGGCATTCACCGGTGCCAATTTAATCTGCACAGGCCACTGGGACAATCTGCTGGGTATTTCTCCGACAGCTTGGCTTTCTCCCTGTATTATAGAACAATTTTCAGTCTTTGCGCTAACACTGTCTAAATCTTTATGGACAATAACTCTAGACTGACTCCCCGGACAACCGCAGGGCAAGGTCTCACCCTGCTTATTGAATTTAGTTTTTTTGCTTTTTTCTACAGCTGCCTTATCATAGGCAGGTGCTTCTCTTTCCTCAAATGTAATGGCATGGGCCGGACAGGCCGGCAAACAATCGCCTAACCCATCACAATAATCTTCTCGTAATAATTTTGCTTTGCCTTTCACCATACCAATAGCACCTTCGTGGCAAGCATGAGCACACAATCCACATCCCGTACATTTTTCTTCATCTATTTTGATAATTTTTCTCTTCATGGTTAATTCCTCCTTGTCTTTCTGGCTATATTCTACTATACTAATTTCAGAAAGTATGTTGTTTTTACAACAAATTTGTGTATTTTTTTTAAAACTTTTTAAGGAGAAACTAATGGAAAAACATCTATCTCTCTTAACAAATTGTCCCTTATTTAATAAATTTACGTCTGAACAAATTGCCAAAGCTTTGAGAGAACTGAACGCAGACATAAAAAAATATAAAAAAGGTCAACTGATTTTCATGGCCTGGGAACCGGCTACGACAGTTGGCATAATGTTGGAAGGTAGTGCTCTTGTTATAAAGTTAGATTACGATGGCAATCGTAATATTTTGACCAAGCTCCACCCTGCGGAACTCTTTGGAGAAGTTTTTGCCTGCCTAAAAATGTCCACACTTCCCGTAAGCGTTGAGGCCACAACTGATGCTACTGTCCTTTTTATTAATTCCAGGAAACTCTTTCTGCCCCAAGAAAACCCTACACCTTTACAACAACAAGTAATCAGCAATATGTTGCTGATTCTTGCAAAAAAAAATATGCTTCTCAGTAAGAAAATAACGGTCATTTCCCAGCATTCCACTCAGGAAAAGCTCCTTACTTTTCTCTATGATCAGGCAGCTATCCATGGCAGCAAAACCTTTACCCTGGCCTGGGACAGGCAAGCTTTGGCAGATTATCTCTGCGTGGAACGCAGTGCTATGAGTGCCGAACTCAGTAAGCTGCAAAAACAGGGAAAAATTAAATACAGAAAAAATAGTTTTACTTTACAATAGGGTAATTTCTAAAGCAAATTTATAACACCTATTTGTGATTTCCTTTTCTGTGATATAATAAATATAAGGTTGAATGAATGAAACTCGCACAATTCTATAATCGTGTTACTAGAGTCAAGATGCTAATTTACAGCACTCTTTGCAGTACAACTTTTCATCATAAGAAGTAAAATTTTTCGAACTATATAAAACAAAGCATCAAACCTCTTTGTAACAAAACATAAGGAGGCTCTCATGTTAAAGAAATTACTTCTTTCTGTTTTTACTCTTGTAACATTGTTTATACCTGCAGGTCTGGGTTTAGCTCAAGAAGATAAAACCATTGTATTGGGTGATGCAGGTTGGGACAGTATCAAGTTCCACAACAGCGTTATTTCCTATATTGCTCAGTACGGTTATGGCTTGCAGCCTAAAACCCTGAGCGGTTCTTCCGCCATTGTCTATACCGCCTTAAAGCGCGGTGATGTGGATGTTTTTTCCGAAACATGGATAGACAACATCTCCACATATAAGGAAGATGTAGCCCAAAAGAAAGTTATTCCTTTGGGAGTTAACTTCGGTGATAACAAACAAGGTTTATATGTACCACGTTACGTCATTGAAGGTAATCCCAGTAAGGGCATTGCACCTATGGCTCCGGATTTGAAAACAGTTGCCGATTTAGCTCGCTACAGCCAGGTTTTCGCTGACCCGGAAAATCCTACTAAAGGCAGGATTTACGGCGCCATTCCCGGTTGGGAAGTTGACAAAGTAATGTATAAGAAGTTTCTATATTACAACTTGGATAAAAACTTCAATTATTTTCGTCCCGGTTCCGAAGCTAATTTAAGTGCGGCTTTTGCCACCGCCATTAGCAAAAATCAGCCAATTGTAGGTTATTATTGGGAACCTACCTGGCTCACCGGTAAATACGATTTAGTGCTTTTAAAAGATGCTCCCTATACGGCCGAAGGCTTTCAGGAAGGGAAAACCGCAGCACCGTCTGTACAGGTAATGGTTACCTGTTCTCCTGCTTTCCTTAAAAAATTCCCTGAATTTGCGGAGTTCTTAAAGAAATATCATACCAGCAGTGCTTTAACCGCAGAAGCTTTAGCCTATATTGCCGACAATAAAAGCTCCTACGAAGACGCTGCCAAGGTCTTTCTCCGGGCCCATCCTGAACTGGTAAATAAGTGGCTGCCGGCTGATAAGGCGGCCTTGATAACAAAAGCACTTAAAGGTAAAGCTGCTGAGGAAAATAAAATGGATTTATTTGCTTTTCCGGCAGCCTGGAAATTAAATTTGGCCACACCTATTGATAACGCAGTTCTCTATATTACTAAAAAATGGAGTACTTTCTTTGACCATGTCCGTGCCGCCCTCTTGTTTTTAATTAACGGCACCCAAAATATTTTGAATACTATTCCCTGGTTTGTACTCTTGGCTTTAACTGCCTTAGCCGGGAAAAAGGCTACAGGCAAAACCTCCAATGGGTTGATTTTTGCCGTCTTGTTATTCATAGTGGGTCTGTTCGGCTACTGGGAATTCATGATGGAAACCTTGGCTGTAGTCGTAGTCTCTGTTATTGTTTCTCTATTAATAGGCCTGCCCATCGGTGTGCTTTTGTCCAAATCTTCCGGTGCCTATGCCAAAATCGTCCTTGATGCAATGCAGACAATGCCCACTTTCGTTTATATGATTCCGGCTGTTATGCTTTTAGGTCCCGGCAAAGTACCCGCAGTGCTTGCCACAGTTGTGTATGCGGTCGTACCTATTATCCGCCTGACAGCTTTAGGCATTAAACAAGTAAATGAAGAAGTCATTGAAGCTGCCCGCAGTTTCGGCACATCTTCCTGGCAATTGCTGTGGAAAGTACAAATTCCTCAAGCTATGCCCACGATTATGACCGGTGTGAACCAAACTATTATGATGGGTGTAGCCATGGTGGTAACATGCGCCATGATTGGGGCAGACGGTTTAGGTATGGAAGTATTAATAGCCATTAATCGTACAGAGTCTGGACGAGGGCTTTTAGCCGGCCTATCCATTGTCTTTTTAGCCATTGTTTTAGACCGCTTAACTCAGGGTTTAGCAAAACGAGGTGAAAAATAATGACAGAACCTATTATGCGTGTGGAACATTTATATAAGATTTTCTCCCTGCAAAACACCAGAAGCAAAGAAAAAGAAGCTTACGAAGCTCTCCAAAAGGATACGCCTCTAGAAGAAGTAAGTAAGCATTATCAGGTCATGGTGGCCTTAAACGACATTACCCTCAATATTGAAGAAGGCAAGGTTTTGGTTATCATCGGACTGTCAGGTTCCGGCAAATCTACTTTGGTTCGCTGCCTGAATTTATTGCACATACCTACGGCAGGAAAAGTTCTGTATAAAGGAACAAATATTTTAGACTATTCACCCAGTCAAATGCAGGAATTTCGTCGTACAAAAGTTGCCATGGTCTTCCAGAATTTTGGACTTATGAGTCACCGTAATGTTTTACAAAATGCTGCCTATGGTTTGGAAGTCCGCGGCGTGGAACGGGGTCAAAGGGAAAAACAGGCTGCCGCCATGCTGGAAATGGTCGGACTGAAAGGCTGGGAAAACAAAAGTATCCGCAGCCTCAGCGGCGGTATGAAACAACGTGTCGGTATTGCCAGAGCTCTGACCAACAATCCGGACATTTTAATTATGGATGAAGCTTTTTCCGCCTTAGACCCGCTAGTACGTAACGATCTGCAATTAGAACTTTTGCGTATCCAAGAAAAAATGCAAAAAACTATTGTATTTATTACCCATGACATTAACGAAGCCTTTAAGTTAGGTGATACCGTGGCAATTTTACGGGACGGAAAGTTAATCCAGATGGCAAGTCCCGAAGAAATGCTGGCCAAACCCGCTGACGAATATGTGAAAAGGTTTATTAATACAGTAGATACCACCAAGGTATTAACGGTCCGCAGTATCACAGAAGTTCCCGGCGCTCTGGTCAGAGAAGGCAGCGGTGCTGCTTTAGCTGTGAAAGTTATGGGTGTTAACGGTGTGTCCAGTGCCTATGTTTTGGATGAACACATGCATTACAAAGGTATTGTTACTCTGGACTCTGCTTTAGCTGTCCTCAATGGGGCCAAAAGTTATGACGAAGCATTAATTACTACTGTACCATGTATCAAAAACCCGGAAACACTGATTACCGATATTGTCAAAATATCGGCAAATACCGGTTTCCCCTTGCCTGTAGTAGACAAAGACGGTCTGTTTCTCGGCATTGTCACTAAGGCTGCTGTATTAACTTCTTTACAAAAATAATAGTAAAAAAGGGCTGTAACACGATGACTTTTTGTTATCATGTTACAGTCCTTATTTTTTTACACAAACTTATTCTTGTACTCTTCTGTCATTTTAACTAACAGGGACGCTGCCTTAGAAAGCTTTGTATGAGCTTTTTTGATAAATCCTACGTCAAATATTATAGGTGGGTCAAAGGGTCGCAGTACAAATTTGCCCTTTACTAAACCTGCTGCCGAACAATTAGGACTGGAATCAATAAAACCAATACCATTACTCAAGTTTACAACATGAAGCATAGACAAAATCTGATCATGGGTAGCAATGACTTTAGGTACCACACCGTCTTCCTCGCATTTTTGCAATATAAGTTTACGAATTAAAGATTTTTCGTTTAAAAGCACCAGATTTTCCCCTTCCAAGAGAGATAAAGGCAGGGCCTTATATTTCGACAGATGATGTCCCGGATTAAAGATTGCATATAAACTGGTTTTTCCCATGGATTTTATTTCTATCTCCGGATAAACAGACGGGTCATCGGGTAAAGCATTATAGGCAATTTCCACGGTCCCGTTCCGCACTTTTTCTATGTGCTCAACCATGGGACCTTCTTGTATGTGTACAGAAATATTAGGATATACTTTTGTATAACTATTATAAATCAAAGAAAACATATTAAGTCCCACGGTAGGAGAAATACCCAGTCTGAGACTGCCCTGGGCCACCTGAGATAAATCGTCCGCTGCCATGAGAGTTTTCTTGTAATCTTCCAACATTCTCTGTACATACAGCATGAAATTCTTACCTGCTGTAGTAAATTCCACCCGTTGGGGCGTACGTGTCATAAGTTTAAAACCAAGGTCCTTTTCCATGGCGGAAATAGCCGCAGAAATAGCCGGCTGAGATACGTGCAATTCAGCACTGGCGTGGGTGAAATTTTTTAATCTGTAAATAGCTTCTAAGTATTGCATATTTTTAATATCCAGCATTATTTATACCTCACAATGGCCAAGACTTTAACTTACATAGTAAGTACGTTAAACTTATTTTCTGCTTTTCTTATAATCCTATTATCTAAAATTCTAAAAGTCAACAGAAAAACTTAAGCTAAACTTCATGATAACTTTTTTTTATCATAAGATAAATAATCAGTATTTCCAAAATTTTCAAACAATTCATATAATGATGTCATAAAGAGAAAAAATCCAGAGCTCACGGATATTCCACTTAAATTATTTTCTTGATTTTGAAAAGAGGGATTTATATGAAAG
>JALCSJ010000047.1 GCA_022653215.1 Acidaminococcaceae bacterium | reverse complement strand
GTACGGTCCTGGCCTTGGCTTTTGCCTTAACGAAGGGGAAGCTTAGCTTTTACAAAAACATAAAGGATTTTCTCTATTTGGCAGGCTCGGGCCTAGCCATGGGCATCAGCTGGATGCTTTTGTTTGAGGGGTATAAGCAGAATGGGGTCAGCATTACAACCCTGATTTATTATTGCGGACCGGCCTTGGTCATGGTAGCTTCCCCCTATATTTTCAAAGAGAAAATGACGAACATTAAAATCTTGGCTTTTGCAATTGTTATGCTTGGCATGTTTTTGGTGAACGGACAGGCTATCAGTCAAGGAGAACTGACCAAAGGTCTGCTTTTTGCCATTGGTTCCGCCATTACATATGCATTAATGATTATTTTGAATAAGAAAGCTGCCAGCATCAAAGGCCTGGAAAATTCCATGCTTCAGGTTCTGGTGGGTTTTGTGGTGGTAGGGAGTTTTGTCCTTTCTGACCATCCGCTGCCAATAGACACGATTAAAGCAAATATCTGGCCTATTCTTTTTCTGGGTATTGTAAATACAGGATTGGGCTGTTATTTGTATTTTTCGGCAATTCCCGAATTGCCTGTAGGCAGTGTTGCTATATTAGGATATCTTGATCCTGTATCTGCACTGGTTTTTTCGGCAATGTTTTTGCAGGAACGGCTGTCGGCTATCCAGATAATCGGCGCTTTTTTAATTATCGGCGGGGCAATTGCAGGGGAATGCTACAAGGCAAAAGTGACGTCCCCAAAAGTGCCAGGCACCAATGGCGACAACAATGGCGTCCCCAAAAGTGCCAGGCACCGATGGCGACACCGATGACGTCCCCAAAAGTGCCAGGCACCGATGGCGACACCGATGACGCCACCAGGACCTAAACGTCCCCAAAAGTGCCAGGCACCGATGGCGACACCGATGACGTCCCCAAAAGTGCCAGGCACCGATGGCGACACCGATGACGTCCCCAAAAGTGCCAGGCACCAATGGCGACACCGATGACGTCCCCAAAAGTGCCAGGCACCAATGGCGACAACAATGGCGCCACCAACGAGAACAAAAATTACAAAAAACTAAAAAAAAGGTGTATAATAGTTTAAAGTGAATCAGCTTGTATTTTACCGGCGGTTAGTTGTTGGGAATAGCTGTTCCTAACGAATAATTACTTTGCAGGAGAGATGTAAAGATGACGAAAAAACAGGAAGTCACGGGAAAAACTACTAGGACACAAAGTCTGTCCCATACTCAAGTCCGGCAAGCACAAAGCTTTAAAAAACTGTATAATAACGTGCCCTGCGGCATTGGAATTTTTGCGGTCAAGGGGGATAACCAGGTTATCTACTTGAACGACGCTTTTTTTCATCTGATTGGCTCTACACGTGAAGAATTTTGTGCTGAGAAGAATCATACTTTTACGGAATATTTTTATGCCGAAGACATGGATATTTATGCTGACATAATGCATAAGGTCAAAAAAGACGGGGCCGTGGAAGACTGCGAGTACAGAATTGTGACCAAAGACGGGTCTCTGCGCTGGGTGCAGCTGAATGTCTCCAGTATCCGACTTTTCAGCAAACCTTGCTATTTGGCCTGCTTCATGGACATTACCAAAGTTAAAAATGCAGAATTAAAAAGTCTCCACGAAGAAGAACGGTATCGCTTGGTAATGGACAGTACCAATACCGCTGTTTTTGAGTGGAATATTGATAAAAAGTTTTTATATAGCTCTGCTTCTTTTCGCAATTATGCTATATCTGCTTTTGCACCGGCTACTGATTTCGCAGAAGATAAATTTGCCAAGCTGGTATATCCCGATGATTTGCCCAGCCTTAAGCAATTATTTGTTGATGCTAAAGCTCATAAAGAAAAAACAGAATGTGTTTTGCGGCTGAAAATGGTTGACGGCAGTTATCACTGGTGCAGAATAATCTGCTTGTTGCTCACGAATAAACAAGAAAAAGTTATACGGGTAGTGGGCGCTATCATAGATATTAACAGCGAAATGGAAAAAGCTGCTATTCAGCAAGAGCTGATGAGTGCCATCCCGGGCGGAGTGGGCGTATTTAAAATCGGGGAAAAGGTTCAGTGCCTTTACTATAACGAGGCTATGACCGGTGACAAAAATCATAATCGCAATGGGCTGCAGAAAGCTTTTGCAATGGACAAATTTGTGGACAATATTGTGGCGCCTGAAGATAAAGAATTGTTCGAGAAAGAAGTTTTGCAAAAAGCTAAAAAATCTTTGCCCATTAATGTGACTTTTCGCTATTTGAAATCTGATAATAATCATGTTGGTCATTATGAATGGCTTCATCTTAATGCGTCTAAAATCCGTGAAGATGAGGGGGTTCCTATTTATTATGCTATTATGGCGCCACCCCCTCAGGAAAACATGCTTTATCGCAGCATTGTAGAGGATTCCCTTACAGCGGCTATGGTTATGGACAAGAAAACCGGTACGATTCTTTTTGCTAATCAGGCCTTCCGTCAGTTGCTGTGCCGGGATACTCATGTGGTGCTGGGCGGGAAAAATATTAAAGATATTCTTCAGCCGGAAGTTTTCCGTGGCCTTGTGGAGCAGGTGAAATCTCTGCAAGGAGAAGCTTTTCACGAATATGTTTTTCATACTCAGCAGGGTAAAAATTTGCTGTCCAAGGCTAAAAATATTTATTGGAATGGTCTTGAGTCATGCCTATTCTATGTTTTGGATCAGACGGAACTGCAAAAGCGCAATGAACAGCTTACGGAAATTATGGACATTATTCCCGGGGGCATTGGCATTTATAAGCTTGCTGAGGGAAAAATCAGGCAAGTATACCTTAATGATGGTTTCTTTAGACTATTGGGTGCTTCCCAGGAGAAACTGCCAAATTTCTCACAAGACATTCACGGTCAATTCATTCATCCCGATGATATGACTTTATTTAAACACGGCATTGCTAAAATTAAAGCAGGTTTTGCTTCTCTGGATATTACTTATCGCGTAAAAAATGTTATGGGTAATTATCTCTGGATTAGAGTATTGGGGAAGGTCAAACGGGAGAAAGATGGCACTGCCTTGATTTATTGCAGTTATTTTGATGTAGACAAACAGACGAAAATGCGTCTGGCTCTTGATAATGAAAGAACTGTATTACAGATGGCTATGCGTAATGCCAAAATGAGTTCCTGGGAATATGACGCAGAAAAACAGTGCATTTATCAAGATGGTTTATCCCAATTACAGCATGGCCATGGTGTTGTGGTTCATGATGTGCCGGAGTCTTTGATTGCAGATGGCTATGTGCACCCAACCAGTGCAGATACGTATCGCCATTTGTTTAGGCCAATCAAGAAAGACGAAAGTATTATTCAAGGGGATGTTTATATTAAAACCGCGGACGGGAAAGGTTATTGGTGGGCACGTGTTATTATGACACCAATTTTTGACAGCCACGGCAAATATATCCGTTCTTTAGGTGTCAGTATTGATATTACCGAGCAAAAAGCCATTGAAACCAAGTATGAACAGCAGATGCAGCTTTTTAATGCTGCCAATAGTACAAACCTGATTGCCAAGGGCCTTTATAACTTTACGAAAAATACTATGGAGCATTATATTGGTGAAACAAACAACGCTGTGGAAATAGATAAAGTAAGTTCTTATGAAGGAGGACTCCACGGCACAGCTGATTTAGCTGCTATGCCCAAAGAAAAGCAGCAGTTCTTAAAGGTATTTGACCGGCAGCATTTATTACAGAAGTTCAAAGAAGGCGTAACGGAAAGCTCTTATGAGTATCAAAGACTGAGCTCCGATGGCAGAATCTTTTGGGCTCAGACTTCCGGAAAACTATATTATGACCCGGTAAGCGGGGACGTAAAATGTTTTATTTATTCCTATGATATTGACGAGCAAAAAATTGCTCAGGAAATGATTGACACTGTAGTAAAGATTGAATATGACTATTTGGCTTTGCTGGATTGCCGGACCAATGATTACCAGGTATATTCCAACAATAATCGTTCTTCTACACCTTTACCTAATTTTCATTCTTCCAGTTATGAGCGGGAAGTAGCTGAATATGCCAAGAAGTTCCTGGTTCCGGAGGAAGTGGAACAGAATATTCATGATATGTCCATTGCTAATATCCGGCAGCAGCTGAGCAAGCAGGAATGTTTTGTTTCCTATGCTTCTGTGAAGAATAAGGACGGGAGTATCAGCAAAAAGAAGCTGAAGTTTTCCTATCTGGATAGGACTAGGGAAAAGGTCCTGATTTCCCGGGTGGATATTACGGATGTATTTGTAAGGGAACAGGCACAGCAGCAAAAGATTCGTGAGGCCAATAATGCCAAAACTGATTTTCTGTCCCATATGAGTCATGATATTCGCACACCGATGAATACGATTATCGGTTTGTCGGAGCTGGCTCAGGATGACCTTGCTGATCCCGCTGCCATGAAAAATTATGTGAATAATATTCGCACAGCCGGTAAATTCTTGCTGGGCCTGGTCAATGACTGTCTGGATTTCGAAAAGCTGGCGGCCAGAAAAATGACCTTGCATAATGTGCCATATGCTTATGAGGAATTTCGTAATAGCATTATGCTGATGATTGGTCCATTGTGCAAAAAGAAGAATATTACTTTTACTTTTACTGAGGCCACCCCTTACACAGTTTGTATTGACAAAGTGCGCTTTGAGCAGATTTTCTTTAATTTGCTGTCCAATTCTGTTAAATATACATATCCCGGCGGTAAAATAACATTTATTGCTGACAGTAAGCTAAGTGCCGACAAAAAAACTATTTTGTGTGATTTTTATGTTAGGGATAATGGAATAGGCATGAGTGAAGAATTCCAAAAGCACTTGTTTGAGCCCTTTGAGCAAGAGGCTGCCAATGGAACGAGCAATCAGCAGGGAACCGGTTTGGGACTGTCCATTGTTAGGGAACTGGTAGGACTGATGGGTGGTACCATTGAGGTTAAGAGCAAGCAGGGAGTAGGTTCAGAGTTTAAGGTACATCTGGATATGGAGAATGTGGAGGATGGCCAATATTCGGAGGCTGATACCAATGTTTCCTATAATAAGGAACTGCTGACCGGTAAAAAAGTCCTGCTTTTGGAAGATCAAGAGCTGAACATGGTAATTGCCAGAAAGCTTTTGGAAAAGCAAAATATGCAGGTAGTCTGCGCAGCTAATGGCAAGTGCGGGATAGAACAGTTTGAAAAGGCTCCGATAGGTAATTTCGATGTGATTATTACAGATATCCGGATGCCGTTAATGAGCGGCATAGAGGTGGCACGGACGATTCGGGGTCTGCCCAGAAGTGATGCTAAGACCGTGCCCATTATTGCTATGACAGCTAATGCTTTTGAAGACGATGTTCAGGAAACCAGAAAAGCAGGTATGATAGGTCATATTTCTAAACCTATAGACCCTGAAACAATGTACAAAGAGATTATTAGATGTATGTACAAAAAACAATAAAAAGAGCAACGAAAAAGCCGCTGGTGGGGAACCAGCGGCTTTCTCAAAAGGAAGTTGTTTATGATGATTTGATGGGAAGTGTAATAAAGAGGGGTAATCTCTATTACACTTTTATTGTAGCCCAAACATGTGAAAAAGCAAGGGCAAATTTGTGTAATAAAAGTGAACTTTTTAGGCTTTTTTTTCGTTAAAATTACAAGTTTAATAAAAAACTTCTTCTTGTTTAACCAAATTTATAAAGGCTTGCATTTCGCTGGTAATATATCTGTCTTTTCGATATACAACCTGGCGCCAGATCTTAAGCTGAAAATCACTTACCGGCACATTAACCAATGTGCCGTTTTTTATGTCTGTCTGGACGGAAAATTTCGGCAAAAAAGTAACGGCCTGTTCCTGGCGCAGAGATCTTAGCACAAAATCCGTGTTGCCGGATTCCAAAAAGGGCCTGATTTTCAATCCCCTGGCTGCCAGGTGCTGATCCAGTACATACCGGTAGCTGGCATCTTTTTCCGTCAGAAGGAAAGGTTCTTTAATGAGTTCAGCCAAAGGCATAGGTCCTTTGTGAGCCAGAGGTGAGTGAGCCGGGGTTACAAAGAGAATTTCCACCGGTTCCTCAATGATTTTCGCCCATTTTGTATTGTATTTTTTTTGGTCCATAAAGTAAACAATATCAATAGAGTTGTCGTCCATTTGCTGGAGCAGTTCGTTGGGGGAGCCGGTAATCACGTTAATATTTACTTTAGGATAAAGCTTGTGAAATTTTTGCAGAAGAGAGGGAAAGATGGCGGCACAAATGGATTCAATGGTGCCAATAACCAGGCTGCCGGTGGGAACTTTGTCCTCGGACAGGGCATCTTTGGCCAGTGCGATTTCTTTGAGAATAGTGTTGGCATAAGAAGCAAAGGTTTCCCCTTGTTCTGTCAGAAAAATTTTATTGCCCACCCGGTCGAATAATTTTGTGTTGAGGCTCTTTTCCAGCTGCTTAATCTGGATAGTAACTGCTGCCTGAGTATATCCCAGACTGGCTGCGGCTTTGGAGATGCTCTGGCACTGGGCCGCCCGTAAAAAAGCCTGAATTTCACGAATTTCCATTTAGGCACCACCTTTAGTCGAATAATAAAAAATGGCATATAAAAATTTTTTATATGCTTTATAGCAAACCTTAATTTAACGGGGAATACTATTTATATTATACTATAAATAAGAAGAAATGAAAGAAAAATAGGATAAAAAGGAAAATTTAGCGAAAATTGGAAAGGGGTAAGAAATTATGGAAAAAAACAGCAAAATTTATCAAGCTTATGTCAATATTTTAAAAGAGGAACTGCTTCCGGCCATGGGATGTACAGAACCCATTGCTTTAGCCTATGCAGGAGCCTATGCCCGAAAGATTTTGGGGGCATTGCCTGATAAAGTTGTTATAGATGTCAGTGGCAGTATCATAAAAAACGTAAAATCCGTGATTGTACCTAATACGGGAGATATGCGTGGACTGGATATTGCAGCGGCAGCCGGTATCGTAGCCGGAAATCCGGACAAAAAGCTGGAGGTTATTGCTGTAGTTTCTCCTTCCCAAATTGAGAAGATCAAAGATTTTGCTAAAAATGTTCCTATTACAATAAATCATGTTGAAAATGGTTTTATGTTTGATATGATGGTAACCTTATTTAAAGGGGAAAGTTATGCTAAAGTCAGAATCGTAAATAACCATACTAACATTGTCCTGGTAGAGAAAGACGGTAATAAGTTAGTAAATAAGGGTACTTCTTTAGACAAGTCTAAGTTTACAGACAGAAGCGTACTTAACATGCATGACATCTGGGATTTTATCAACACACTAGATGTGGAAGATGTTAAACCTATTCTGGAACCCCAGATCAAGTACAACATGGCTATTGCCGAACGTGGTATCCACGATAATTTTGGGGCTAATGTAGGCAAAACTATTTTAGCTGCTTTTGGCAATAGTGTAGAAAATAGAGCCAGGGCCATGGCGGCTGCAGGTTCTGATGCCAGGATGAATGGCTGCGAAGAACCGGTTATTATTAACTCAGGCAGCGGGAACCAGGGTATTACAGTGTCTGTACCAATTGTGGTCTATGCCAAAGAATTAAAAGTTTCTGAAGATAAATTATATAGGGCACTAGCCTTAGGTAATTTAACATCTATACACGAAAAAACTCCCATCGGAGTACTATCCGCTTACTGTGGGGCTGTAAGTGCAGGGGCCGGAGCCGGTGCAGGTATCGCCTATCTGTGCGGTGGTGGTTACGAGGGAGTTGTGACAACGGTATCTAATGCGTTAGCCGTTGTTTCCGGTATGATTTGTGACGGGGCAGGTTCTTCCTGTGCCGGAAAAATCGCTGCCTCTGTAGAAGCGGGAATTATAGGTTACAAAATGTATGGAAAAGGTCAGGCCTATAAAGGCCACGATGGCATTTTAGGTGGGGATATAGAAGAAACTATCGCTAACGTTGGTCGCTTAGCCAAAGAAGGCATGGAAACTACCAACAACAAGATCTTGGAAATTATGGTAGGCTAATGTGCTACTACCTTGCTAGCGTATGTGTGCAGTAGTCATACTAAAAAAAGCAGTAACACAATGATTATTTAGTCATTATGTTACTGCTTTTTTGTTATATTAGCGCATTATGTATTCTTTTAAGTTGTAACCGGTAGGAGTCTTGGTGATTAGGGCACGAAAGCGGGAGCCGGCCGTAGCTGCATAGCCTTGGGAGGAACCCATGTAAATTACTACATTGGCTAAATATGTCCCATCCCCATTATCCATAAGAAAATCAACTTTGGAAAAGACGCTTGTTAAACTGGTGGCCTTGGGGACAATGTATAATGGTTCACTATAGAGCTTTGTTTCCAGTTTACAATTGTTTATATCATGAATAGTAACAGGCATGCCAAAGAATTTTTGTGCCACGTTAGTTAGCTTTTGGGGGGGTATGCCCCATACTTTGTCACTTATGTTTTTCATATCTTTATTGTATTTCACATTGTAATTAATGGCAAAAGTCAAAATGTCGTCATTAGTAAGAGTACCTTTCTTGAATGGGCGCATTCCGGCACCGGAGAAGGCTGTAAAAAAAGTATCGATTTCTTTTTGCTGAGCAGGAGTCATATTTATGATACCTGCGGCTTCTGCTACAGATATGGCCTGGGTACTGGGCAGCAAATTTAACGGGGCGGCAACGCAACTGCCTACTGCCACGAAGGCTGCGGCCATAATAACTCTTAAAGATTTTTGCATAATTAAACACTCCTTGCTGATTTTTAGTTTGCTTATTATATTGTTATGTTCAAAATTTTCATTATGCCTATTATACTATAAAATTGTGTTGAAAACTTGTTTTTTAGCAATAAAAATAAAAAGAGCCGGCTCAAGAACGGTGAAGGAGTTCTTGTAGCCGGCTAAAACTATGCATAACCTTCAACTGGAGAAAACCTCTAGGGTAAGAGGTGGGGGGATGAAGGCGAAGACCACGGGAGCAATGAATGCTAGGTTTCTCATTAGGAGTACTGTCGCATAAGTGGTCATTCTGTGCATAGGGATGACATACAACTTCTATCGGGCCAACATATGAAGAGGAGAACGGAGCAGGAGAAGCCCGATAGATGAGGACGAAACTCATAGCGCTTCATCTACCAATGAATGAAGTGTCGTCGCTATGATTATATTAAACAAGAAAATGGAGGAAAAAACAATGTCGTGAACCCGCCAATAGGTGGCGGACTAACGCCAAGGAGGAGAAACTAGTCTGTTTTATAGTGGCGGGAGTCCGCCAATTTAGTAAAAAGACAATTTTCCCGTGAAAACTGTGTCCACATTTTCCCACTTTATAGTATAATAGATGTGTACTTTGTAAATTTTGGGAGGGATTTTTGTGATTAAAAAGATAGGCATGGGCTTAGTTGCCGTTTTTTTATTTATGAGCAGTAGGGTTCTGGCAGCAGGATCTAATAATTGGCAATATGTGCGGGATGAGGCCGGCAACAAGGTTTATCTGGATACAGCTTCTATTAATAAAAGCGGGAATTTGTTTTCTATGACGGAAAAACAGGACTTGCTTAATGCTAATAATAAAGGGCATGCCAGCAAATTGATATTTAAAGAATTTGATACTAAAAATAAGCAGTGGCGTACAACAGGCATGGAAGTCCTTAATGCTAAAGGACTTAAAGTAGTAGCTCAAAAAAAACATGGTAAATGGGAAAAAATCACTGCCGGCAGCCAGGCAGCAGCAGATTTGCAAACTTGCGAAAATTACGCTCGACTGTCAGGACCATGGTCCTATGTGAAGGAAATCCAGACTACAGCATCTAAATTCTTTAATCCTTCTTCTTTGAAAAAAGGTAAGCAGGATAGCTTGGAAGTATGGGAAAAGCTGGAAATGAAAAAGGAAACAGGGGGAGTAAAAACAATTCTGTCCCATGTCCGTTATTTCGTTAAAACCGGTAAAGCCAGCACCTTATACAATTGCGAATTCAACACTCAAGGGCAGCTGATTAAGGCAGGCCCTGTGGTAGACGAGTGGGGTGTTTCCAATGATGCCTATGGTGAATATATCGGCAATGATTTAGAGAAATACTACAGCGGTCACAAAAAATAATAAAAAGCTGTAACACAATGACTTTTTTGTCATTAGGTTACAGCTTTTTTAATTTGGCGTAAGTCCGCCAACATTGGCGTGAGTCCGCCACTATTAAATATTAGGGGATTTTTCTTCCATGGTACCAGTATCTATGAATCTTTGGTGCCAACTGAGAGCATCTTTAAGTATGTGCGGAATATGTGCCAGATTAGTAGCTTCCAAAGAACGATTAAGATAGTCTGTCAGTTGTTCCCTGTACTTAGGATTAGCACAGGACCGTATAATCAATCTAGCCCGTTCGATGGGTGACAAGCCACGTAAATCGGCTAAACCTTGTTCTGTACATATAACATCCACATCATGTTCAGTATGATCAATGTGTGAGCACATAGGTACAATAGAACTAATGGCTCCTTTTTTAGCTATAGAAGGTGTACAGAAAATCGACAGATAGGATGCTCTGGCGAAATCACCGGCGCCGCCGATACCATTCATGATTTTCGTGCCGCAGACATGGGAAGAATTAACGTTACCATAAATATCAGCTTCAATGGCAGTATTTATGGAGATAACACCTAAGCGTCTTATTACTTCAGGATTATTGGAAATCTCCTGGGGACGGAGGACGATTTTGTCCTTGTAAGCAGGCAGATTAGCGAAGAATCGCTTGGTTCCTTCCGGAGATGTACTAATGGCTGTAGTGGAAATCTTGTCAATTTTTCCTGCATCAATTAAATCCAACATGCCATCTTGAAGAACTTCTGTGTAAACAGAAAGATCAGTAAAGACACTGTGCTGCAAGCCGGTAATGACGGCATTGGCCACAGAGCCGACTCCTGATTGGAGGGGCAACAGATTGTAAGGCAAAGCACCTTTTCTGACCTCTTCTTGAAGAAACTTAATAATATGTTTGCTCATAGCTTTAGCATCATCGTCAATAGCACCCAAGGCCTTTCCTGTATCAGGAATGTCACAAGGAACAATGGCGGCAATTTTGTCCCAACCGCATTTAATATAGGGCAGACCTATCCTGTCTCCGGCCCTGGCAATGGGTATGGGACGGCGGTAAGGGGGATTAAGGGGCTCATAAATATCATGCATGCCGGCTAATTCCAGTGGCTTAGTAACGTTTATCTCAACTATTACTTTATTGGCCTGACTTACCATAGTAGGGGTGGCACCCAGAGAAGTAGTCGGGATAATGTCGCCATCGGGAGTGAGAGCAGCAGCTTCCACAATGGCAAAGGCCATTTTTCCGAAAAAACCGCTCCGCAACTGCTGGGGCATTACACTTAAATGCATGTCAACGTAGGCAATATTACCTGTGTTAATCTGTTGCCGCAGATCATTATTGCTTTGATATGGATAACGACGACTGATGCCGCCGGCTCGCACCAGAGCACCATCTAATTCGTCTCCGACGCTGGCACCGGTAAAGACCTGAATCTTAAAATGTTCCTTTTCTATACGTTTGGCCAGTGCCAGGGGAACTGCTTTAGGGTAGCCCGTTGGGGTAAATCCGCTCATACCGACTGTGTCAGAGGGGTGAATCATAGCGGCGGCCTGTTCAGGAGTAGTCACTAATTTAAGATGCTTTTTGTTCCCGATGCGGGTGGTAATATCCGGGGCGCCGTTCATTGCCTAACCTCTGTGGCAGCTTTTACCCCGGCATCAAAGGCCTTTTCATTGGCGGCGCGTAAAGAAGCTTTAAAATGTTCCAGTACAGCTTGTTTCACATGGTCAATGTCAATAACACCGGATAAGGCGGCTGTGGCGCCAATGGCCACAACATTGGAGGCCAAAGTGCTGCCGGTTGTCTCTTCGGCAATCTTAGTCATGGGTATGGAATAGAAATTCTTAACGCCGGCGGGAATCTTACGCACAAAGCGGGGATCAACTAACAGAGTGCCGTCTTTGTCCATATCACCATGATATTTATCACAAGCCTGTTGGGACATAGCTACAACAAAGTGTGGATTACGTACGGCCGGATAATTAATGGGATGGTTGGAAACAATCAGCTCACTGCGGCAGGCACCGCCTCTGGCCTCAGGACCATAGGAACGTGTAAGAACAATTTCTTTACCTGCTTTTGTGCCGGCTGCTTCTGCAAAAATATCTCCCATTAGCATTAAACCTTGGCCTCCGGCACCGCCAAATCTGAATTCGTATTGCTTAGACATAGTTAAATCACTCCTTTCGCTTTCGCCATTAACTCCTTGTAACGTTCTGTATATTCTTTTCTGTCTTTATTTTCTACAAATTTGCCAATAACCAGTTTCCCGGTCAGCTCTTCTTCCGACATTTTTGCGGCCTGAGCTAAAGGGATACTTTCTTTTTGTAAGTTTATCAGCATTTCTGCCGCATCACCTTTTTTATTTAAGCGTCCAAAAAGAGTAGGGCAGGTGGACACCGCTTCAACTACAGCACAACCTTTGTGCAGGATGGCCTGGGCAATGAGATTGGTAAGCAAAGGTGCGTGATAAACGGTAGACCTGGCTACAAAAGAGGCACCTGCTGTTTCTGCCAGCTTACAAATATCAAAGGGGTCGTCAATGTTACCGTACACTGTGGTTTTAGTTTTAGCACCTGTAGGCGTAGTGGGTGAATACTGTCCCCCTGTCATGCCATAATTATCATTATTGAAGACAACAGTAGTAATATCAATATTGCGTCGGCAGGCATGAATAAAATGATTACCGCCAATGGCAGTACAGTCACCATCACCTGTTACTACGATAACCTTCAAATCAGGGTCATGCATTTTAACACCGGTGGCGTAAGCTATAGCTCGGCCATGGTTTGTATGAAGTCCGCAAAAATCAAGATAGCCATTGGCTCGGCTGGAGCAGCCAATACCTGCTACGACCACAATTTTGTTTTGGTCAATGCCGGTTTTTTCTACAGCTCTGATCAAGGAATTGATAACAATGCCATTGCCGCAGCCGGGACACCACATGTGGGGGAGTTTATCAGCCCGCAAAAATTTATCGAATACATGTTGTTGTGTCATTTTTCTGCCTCCCTTTTAATATCATTGAAAATTTTTTCGGCAGTAATAATTTGCCCAT
>JALCSJ010000046.1 GCA_022653215.1 Acidaminococcaceae bacterium | reverse complement strand
TAGCGATAAAAACGTTCCTGCATTGCTTTTTGTTTTTTATTCATTTTTCACTTATCCACTATCATCCTACGTTTTTCAAAATGCACAATGTGAAGTCCGCATTGATTTGCCATTTCTTCAGCTACATTAAATGCCCGCCCGATATGCTGAGTATAGTGGGCATCACTGCCCAAAGTAGCATACTTCCCGCCTAATTCTCTAAACCTGCTGTACAGCTTCAGAAGCGGCGGACGAACGCTGGCATCTTCCAGTCTTCTGGTATTGATCTCCAGAGCCTTGTTGCCATCAATCAAGAGCTTGAATACCCTATCCCATAATTCAGCATTCTCTGCATAGTATAAATTGTTATCCTCATAAGGCATATAGCGGCAAATATAGTCTAAATGAGCATAAGAATCAAAATCATGATAAAGCTCCAGGCAACGGACTGATTCTTCCAAATACTTGCGAACCGCTACTTCTTTGGTTAAACCCGTATAAGTCGTTGGCTCATATATATCCTTGCCATACATACAGTGCATAGCACCAACCACTTCATCAAAGGGATATTTACCTACCATCCCAGTATCTTCCTCCACGCAATGAGGCTGCATACCAACTTCAATGCCCAGAAAAACTCTTTCAGAACGGTATTTACCATCTTTAGCAAAGTAATCGTCAATATCAAATTTGAACATTTCCGGATTTGTAGGATAATCACGGTCCCAATGTTCCGTAAGAATCATGCCAACCCCTGCCTTTTTAGCGGCTGCTATGGCCTGGGCAATAGTCATATGAGAATCGCAGGAATAATCTGCATGCATATGCGTATCAAATAACATTGTTTTCTCCTCTATACATTAAATCTAAACTCGACTACATCTCCGTCTTGCATAACATAGTCCTTGCCTTCCATTCTAACCAGGCCCTTTTCCTTCGCATTCTGCTTAGAACCGCACTTGACCAAATCATCATAAGACACTATTTCTGCTTTAATGAAACCACGTTCAAAGTCAGTGTGGATTTTTCCTGCTGCCTGAGGAGCAGTATAGCCTTTTACAATGGTCCAGGCCCTTGATTCCATTTCTCCTGCCGTAAGGAAGGTTTGCAGTCCCAAAAGCTTAAAACCGGCTTTAATAAGACGGTCTAAACCAGCTTCGGTCAGTCCTGCCATCTCTAAATAATCCTTTTGCTCTGCAGCCGGCAATTCGGCAATTTCTGCTTCAACTTTAGCAGAAATAACGATTGATTCGGCACCTTCTTTAGCAGCATATTCACTTAAAGCCTTCACATATTTATTCTGTGATGCATCGGCAGCCTCTGCTTCAGCTACATTGGCTACATATAAAACCGGTTTATCAGTTAAAAGTTCCAGTTCTTTAATAGATGCTTTTTCTTCTTTGGTTAAGGTCAGGCTACGAACGGGACGGGCCTCTCCCAAAGCATCAGTTATTTTTTCCAGCACGGCCATTTTGCCGGCAGCGTCTTTGTCTCTGGATTTGATTAGCTTGCGAACTTTTTGCACCTGTTTGTCAATAGTTTCCATATCAGCCAAACACAACTCGGTATTGATAATTTCCACATCACGAACCGGGTCAATGGTACCTTCCACATGGGTTATGTTAGAATCCTCAAAACAGCGCACTACTTCGCAAATAGCATCTACCTGACGAATATGTGCCAAAAATTTATTGCCCAGTCCTTCGCCTTTAGAAGCGCCCTTTACCAACCCGGCAATATCTACAAACTTCATGCCGGCAGGAACAATTTTCTTGGAATTAAACATTTTGCTTAAAACTTCCAACCTTTTATCAGGCACATCTACAATGCCTACGTTCGGCTCAATGGTACAAAAAGGATAGTTGGCAGCCTCAGCCCCAGCCTTTGTTATAGCATTAAATAAAGTACTTTTGCCTACATTAGGCAATCCTACAATACCCATTTCCAAATTAGTAGAACTCATTTCATAATCGCCCCTTAAAAATTAATGTGATAATATTATACCACATCTGAACGCAAAAAACTGACAAAACAGGACCATCCCTGTTTGTCAGTTTTTTTATTTTACTCACTGGCCTTGCTTAAAATTTCCCGCACTGCCTTTTCAAATTTGGTTCTGGGCAGCATAACAAAATGTCCGCAACCACGACATTTAATGCCGAAGTCCATGCCCACCCGAGTAATTTCCCATTCGTAAGAGCCGCAAGGGTGAGCTTTTTTCATGCGAACAATGTCGCCTACTGCGTAGTCCGCCTTTTTATCCATATTACTTCTGAACCTTAATGGTGGAAATATCGGTAATGTTATAGCCTGCATCCCTGATTTCCTCAATAATATCCATAGCATTGGTCAAATCGGCTCTAATCATTACTTCTTTTTTTTGCTGACCTACAGCTCTGGATAAAACAGAGATAATATTTACACCCCTATTTTTGAAAATTGTTCCTAAATCCGCAATTACCCCTACTTTATCTGAAACATCAATGGTAATCTTTGTGGAAGAAGTGGCATATCCTAAAATATCCACAAAAACCTTGAGAATATCACTATCGGCAACAATACCGCAAAGTTTATTATCCGCATCAACAACTGGCAGAACGCCAAATTTGTTTTGGTACATCAAATAAGCAGCCCGCTCTATCTCGTCATCTTCCTTAACAGTAACAACATTTTTGGTCATTAAATCCTTAATTTTTAACTTACCTAAAATATAGTTGGCTTCATATTTAGACAAGGTGCTAGCATCGCTTGGGGTAGCTCTGCCCACATCTCCGGCTGTCAGGATACCTTTAATGCGTTTAATGTCATCAACTACAGGAACACGTCGGAAGTTGTGTTCAGCCATGATATTGCGAACCTCTAACACAGACTGGTCTTCACCAACTGTTACCACATTCTTGCTCATGAACTCCTTGATTTGCATTATGTTACCTTCCTTTCTTTAACCGCCCAGATATGCCTTTTGCACGGCTTCACTAGCGGCAAGTTCTGCTGCCGTGCCATTCAGCACAACTCTGCCTGTTTCTAAAACATAGGCCTTATCTGCAATAGACAACGCCATATTGGCATTTTGTTCTACCAATAAAATCGTGGTACCTTGGTCATTAATTTCTTTGATTATATTAAAAATTTCTTTAACTAACAATGGTGCTAAACCCATGGAAGGCTCATCCAAAAGCAATAATTTAGGTTTGCTCATGAGAGCCCTGCCCATAACCAGCATCTGCTGTTCCCCTCCGGACAAAGTCCCGGCTATCTGATTACGTCTTTCGTATAGTCTGGGAAATTTTTTAAAAACGTCTTCTTTATCTTTTTCTATGCCATCTTTATCTTTACGAGTATATGCCCCTAAATCCAAATTCTCCAAAACACTCATATTGGAAAAAGCATGACGTCCTTCCGGTACCTGAACCAAACCCATTTCTACAATCTTATGAGCACTGGTTTCCGTAATATCTGTACCATCATATATTATTTTACCATTTTTTGGCTTAATTAAACCGGAAATCGTATGCAAAGTAGTAGATTTACCTGCTCCGTTAGAACCTATTAAGGTTACTATTTCCCCATCTCCTACTTCCAGGCTAATGTCTTTTACGGCGTGGATAGCACCATAAAACACATCCAAGTTTTTTACTTGCAGCATTATGATACCTCCTCACCTAAGTATGCTTCAATAACACGCTTATTGTGCTTAATCTGATCCGGTGTGCCATTAGCAATGCAGCAGCCATATTCCAGAACGTAAATCCGCTCACAGACACCCATAACCAAGCTCATATCATGCTCAATAAGCAAAATAGTTAAGTTGAATTCTTTCCTGATCCAGCGAATCATTTCCATCAATTCGTGGGTTTCCTGAGGGTTCATCCCTGCTGCCGGTTCATCCAAAAGCAAAAGCTTAGGTCCTGTGGCCAAAGCTCTGGCAATTTCCAATCTGCGCTGTTCCCCATAAGGCAGGTTCTTAGCCTCTTCGTCTTTAAGTCCATCCAGTTTGAAAATTTTCAATAACTCTATGGCCTTTTCTGTTATTTCTTTTTCTTCATTATAATAACGGCCAATACGTAATTCTGCCTCAGCTAAAGTATATTTCACATGCATGTTAAATGCAATCTTAACATTGTCCAAAACACTTAATTCCGAAAACAAACGAATATTCTGGAAGGTTCTGGCAATGCCTATAGCTGTTACCTGATAAGGTTTCTTACCATTAATCCGCTTCCCGTCAAAGGTTATTTCACCTTCGCTGGGATTATATACTCCTGTGAGCATATTAAAAGCCGTGGTTTTTCCGGCACCATTAGGACCGATAAGACCAATAAGTTCTCCCTGGTCTATGTGCATGCTAAAGTTAGAAACAGCACGCAGGCCGCCGAAGATCATGGACACATTATCAACTTTCAGCAGTTCCGCCATGGATCTTACCTCCTAACTTGCCAAATTTAAACATCTTTCTGCTTAATTCCTTGCTGCCGAAAATACCCTGAGGCCTATTCAGCATCAAGACAATTAAGGTAACTGAATAAATAACCATACGCCATTCAGGATAGTCAGCCAAAACCGCACTGATACCGGTTAAAACGATAGCGCCCGTAATGGCCCCACTCATAGAACCCAGGCCGCCCAGCACCACCATGGTCAGAATATCAAAACTACGCATAAAGGTAAAGGAAGCCGGATGGGCAATATAGTAATAATGAGAGAACAGACAGCCTGCTGTACCGGCAAAACCTGCGCCAATAGTAAAAGCAAGGATTTTATATTTTGTAGTATCAATACCCATAGTTTCAGCTGCAATCTCATTTTCCCTGATGGCCAGACACGCCCTGCCGGCCGAGGAATTTTTAAAGTTCTTTATAAAGAAAATAATGAAAATAGCAATCCAGAAAGCCCAAGGGAAATTGGTAATACGGGGAATCCCCATAAAACCTGAAGCACCGCCTACATACTCTATATTTAAAATACAAATACGAATTATTTCCCCTAATCCCAAGGTAGCAATGGCCAAATAGTCACCATTGAGCCGTAAGGTAGGAATACCAATCAAAAATCCCAAAAATCCGGCACTAACCGTTCCTGCTAAAAGAGATACAACAAAAGGCAGTTCCAGCTTGACTGTCATAATAGCTCCCACATAGGCCCCAACCGCCATGAAACCGGCATGACCAATGGAGAACTGTCCGGTATAACCATTAATTAGGTTCAAGCTTACAGACAAGATAATATTGATTAATATCAAAATAATGTTAGCTTCCCAATAAGGATCAATAAATTCAAAATACAGCAGCACCTGGAAGATGGCAAAAATAACTCCGCAGACACAAAGAATTTTTAAATCTTGTTTCTTTAAGTTGTTCATAGCCATCACCTACACTTTCTCTTTGACATTCTTACCTAACAGACCACTTGGTTTGTAAAGAAGAATGATAATTAAAATTGCAAATGCCGCCGCATCTCTAAAGGTAGAGGAAAAGAAACCGCTGACCATAGCTTCAACCAATCCCATTATCAAGCCACCCATCATAGCACCCGGTAAAATTCCGATACCACCTACCACAGCTGCTATAAAGGCTTTTAGTCCAGGCATTGTACCCATAAGCGGGTCAATGGAATTATAATAAATACCTACCAATACACCGGCTGCCGCTGCCAAAGCCGAACCTAAAGCAAAAGTCATGGAAATAATTCTATCAATATTAATCCCCATAAGTCTTGCTGCGTCCGGGTCAAAACTCACGGCACGCATAGCCTGACCTGCTTTAGTATGATTAACTATGTAAGTTAAACCGGCCATTAAAAGCAACGCACTGACTAGAATAAGAATCTGCTGATTGTTAACTACCAGCCCGGCAAAATGATAAACCGTAGGGCTGAAAACAGCCGGGAAAGTTCTGGGTTGTGGTGTAGCAATCAGAATCATAGTATATTCCAAAAAGAAAGATACCCCGATAGCCGTAATTAATACAGCAATTCTGGGAGCGTTACGCATAGGTCTGTAAGCAATTCTTTCAATGATTATACCGGCCAGTCCTGCTCCAACCATAGCCAAGATCAAAGCCGGCAAGAAAGACATCTGGAATTTAGTGGTTGCCACAAAACCGATAAAAGCTCCCAGCATATAAATATCGCCGTGAGCAAAATTGATCAGTTTAATAATACCATAAATCATCGTATAGCCTAAGGCAATCAAAGAATAAATACTACCCAGGGACAAACCATTAATAATTTGCTGTAAAAATTGTTGGGTAAATGAACCCATATTCATAAAATCTCCTCCCGTCTATCATAAAGGCCGTGGGCCGCCAAACAGCAGCCCACCCCTTTGTTTTTTTACTTATTTCGGTTCAATCTTGGTCTTAAAGCTTTGTTTACCATCTTTGTATTCAATAATAAAGGCACTCTTTACAGGATTGTGCTGAGCATCGAAAGTAACCTTACCGGAAACACCTTCCAGGCCTTTGATTTCTGCCATGGCAGCAGCAACCTTAGCGGAATTTACTTCTCCGGCTTTTTTCAATGCTTCGGCAATCAGCAAAGTGGAATCATAGGACAAGGCCGCAAAAACATCAGGTTTTTCGTTGTAAGCTTTTTCATAAGCGGCAACAAATTCCTTGTTCATGGGAGTATTGTCTTCCGGTGAATACAAACTGGAGAAAAAGGTCTTGTTCAAAGCTGCCTTGCCTGCAATTTCCGGCATCTTGGCACTATCCCAGCCATCACCACCGGCCATGGGAACTGTTATGCCAAGCTCTCTGGCTTGTTTAACAATCAGGCCCACTTCCTGATAATAAGCCGGAACATAAATCATATCCGGATTAGTAGCTTGAATTTTGGTTAAAGTTGCTTTGAAATCTGTGTCTTTTTGTAAGAAAGATTCTTTGGCAACTATGGTGCCGCCGTTCTTAGTAAAAGTTTCTTCAAAATATTGGGCTAAGCCTTTGGAATAATCCGAAGAGTTATCTACCAGAATAGCAACCTTCTTTGCTTTTAAAGTATCCTTTACGAACTTGGCCATAACTGTTCCCTGGAAAGGATCAATAAAGCAAGTTCTGAAGTTATATGCTCTTGTTTTGCCATTTTGATCCACGGTAACTTTAGGATTCGTACCCAATGGAGAAATATCCAGTACTTTAGCTCCCGCATTCACAGCTGTAGTGGCAATAACACAGGAAGAAATACTTGGTCCGATAACAGCTACTACCTTGTCCTGACTAATCAGTTTCTGCATAGCATTGGTAGCTTCGGCGGCTTCGGATTTATTATCAGCCACTGACAGTGCCAATTTCTTGCCTAGCACTCCGCCCTGACCGTTTATTTTTTCTATGGCCAGTTTAATACCGTTTTGGGAACTCTTGCCGTAGCTGGCGCCTGTACCTGTCATTTCCAGGTTACCACCTATTTTAATCTCTTTGGCACTGCTGCCGCTTTTACCGCAGCCAGTCACCGCACCTGCCAACATAGTTCCTAAACATAAGATAGCTAACAATTTTTTTCCTGTTTGCATTTTTACTTCCCCCTCATTTGTCTTTTTTTTTACAATCCCCCTTTATATCGCCTTTGATAAAAAACGTCGGACAGAGTATATCCCTATCCGACGCTGGATTGACACGTAAATACTTGATTACAGATTGATCTTTTCCTTAAAGGTTTGTACACCATCTTTTAACTCGATGATGATACCGCCGGAAACAGGATTGTGCTGCGGGTCAACAGTGAACTTACCTGTAGCCACAGGGAAATCCTTCATCTTTGCGATTTCTTCTGCAATCTTCACACCATCAGTAGAACCGGCTCTCTTAATAGCTTCCAATACTACCAAAGCTGCATCATAACCGTGAATACTGAAGTTATCAGGCTCTGCATTGAATTTCGCCTTATACGCTTTAATAAAGTTTTGAATCTTAGGATCTTTATCTTGAGCAGAATAAGCACTGCAGAAATATGTATTGTTTAAAGCAGCCTTGCCGGCAATTTCTGCCAGTTTAGGTGAATCCCAACCATCACTGCCCAGAATAGGACAATTCATACCAACTTCTCTAGCCTGCTTAATAATCTTGGAAACTTCTTCATAATAAGCGGGAACATACAGAGCATCAGGGTTGCTGGCCTTTAACTTAGTCAGTGCAGCTTTAAAGTCAACGTCCTTAGCCAAGAAAGCTTCTTTAGCAACAATCTTGCCACCGGCACCTTCCACAGTCTTGCCAAATACTTCTGCCAAGCCTTTGGAATAATCACTGGAAGAGTCAAAGAATACTGCAATGTTCTTTACTTTCAAAGTCTTGGAAGCAAAGGTAGCCATAATCTTACCTTGGAACGGATCAATAAAGCAGGCTCTGAAAACGAAAGGCTGAACCTTGCCGTCTTTTTGTAAAGTAATATTAGGAGCTGTAGCAACCGGAGCCATCAAAGGCACTTTGTTGCCTGTGGCAATAGGAATACTGGCAGCTACACAGCCACTGGTTGCAGGTCCGATCAAGACGACCGCCTTATCTTTTGTAATCAGCTTAGTGGCGGTATTTCCTGCTTCAGAAGGCTCGGATTTGTTATCCCCTGTGACCATCTTGATTTTCTTACCCAAGACGCCACCTTTTGCGTTAGCCTCATCAATAGCCATCTGGACACCACTCATGGTGGATTTGCCATAATTGGCTACGTTACCTGTCAATTCAAAATGTGCACCTACTACGATTTCTTTTGCATCTGCTGCTTTTTTACTTCCTCCGCCTGCACCGCACCCAGTGAAAAGCGAAGTCATCACTGCTGCGACACCGATGGCGCTTGCAGCTTTTTTCCATGCTTTCATTTCATCACCCTTTTTCCTTATTTTTGGTAAAATCATCGTTTTAGTTGATTGGCTACTATTATAAATAATGTTTCACACTTTTGTCAATCATTTTTATACAAAAACTTCAACTTTTTTTAAAAAAGTTTTTGTATTTGGTAACTTTTTAGCTATTGTACTTATAAAAAATACATAAGTACTAGAATTATAGTACTTATGCATTTTGTCTCTTTTTTTTTGTTCAATAATTACACTTCTATTCAATTACCTTATTTCCTGCTTTTTAACACAAATCATATGAAAATCCAAAAAGCATCGCTATTTTGTTACTGCAAATCTTCTAAAAGCATTCTGTTTTTCACAATCTCTGCCAGCTGTTCTACAATGAGGGGATTACATTGACCGGCCTTGGCAGCTCTCCGAAGATCAGTCAGTGCATCTGACCTATTGCCTTTATGGTCTTTGTAAAATTCTGCGTAGGTTTTTAATACCAGGAAAATTTCTGCTACCTTACCTAAAAATTCGGCATCTTCACTATTGTCATTGTCTGGGCAAAAACCCTTTTGCTCTTCTTTCTGAGATAATTGAGATTTCTTTTCTGTATATGTCAAAATCGGCAAAAGCCATTTGCCCATCTGTAATTCAGATAAGGCCTTTTTAATTTTTCCTTTACCTTTATCTTCCTGAATGCATCTGCTCAATCCTTGTACGCGGATTGCAATATCTAAATAGCGTGCTGCCTTATCCGGCAGCTGCAAAGCATGAATCATCTGACGTCCATATTTCTGTTCCACAGCCAAGAACAATTCTCCTGACACTTCCTGTTTTCCGGCGGGAGGCAAAAAATCACTGAGAAAATTTACCACTTTATCCAAGGGTTCCCTTAAATCCAAGTCCCCTTTTTCTTTCAGGAATTTTTTAATCATAGCCATTAATTCTTTATAATTAATAGGTTTGGTCATAAAAATATCCGCACCTACATTATAGCCGTGAATTCTATCTTCAACTTCGCTGAGTGCAGTTAAAAGTACCACCGGCATATGACTGGTAGACGGATTCTGCCTAATCTTCTGGCATACTTCATAGCCGGAAAGTCCCGGCATCATTACATCCAATAAAATAATGTCAGGCTTTTCCTCCTTGGCTAGATACAAAGCTTCATCGCCGGAAGCAGCTAATACTACGTCATAAGAAAAGCTTTCCAATACATCCTGCAAAATACCGCTATTTTGCTCATTGTCGTCAGCTATTAAAATTTTACTCATTATTTACTCTTTCACCTGCTTTCTTTCTGCCAAGTATTCCCTGGCACTCATAGGCAATAGCACCGTAACTTTGCATCCCTTCTGCAGTTCGCTTTCCAGATAAACAGTACCACCGTGCTGTTCCACTAAATATTTAACAATAGCCAGACCCAGTCCGCTTCCGGTATATTTAACCTTAGAAGCATTCTTACCTTGTTCAAATTCCTTGAACACCTTAGCCAAGTCTTCTTTACTCATGCCTACGCCATTATCTTCTACCGTGATACGAACCATTGCACCGTCTCTGGCTGTTTTTACGGCTATCTGACCACCTGCCGGTGTAAACTTTACCGCATTAGACATGAGATTGTAAATAATCTGACGGAGTTTTTGCATATCTGCTTCTATACAAAGACCTGATTCTACAAAACCCACCGTAATATTCAAATGCTTGTCGGGGTCATATTTTCTCACGTTTCTTACTACTTCTTCCACTAAATTTTTCAGGCAGAAACTCGTAAATTGCAGTTTTTCCTTACCAAATTCCAGCTTGGACATACTCAGCAAATTATTAATCAGCGATAGTAAATGTTCTCCCGAACTATAAATTCCCTTAGCATAATTTTCTTGTTTAGGATTAAGAGGACCTAAAAGCTGGTCTTGTAAAACCTGTGCCGAACTAATAATAATATTTAGAGGAGTACGCAATTCGTGACTTAACCCGGCCATAAACCTGGTTCTTACCTCATCTGCCTGTTTTAATTTCTCTATAACCGTAGCCAGATGCTGGGTTCGCTCCTGTACCTGGGCTTCTAATTTGCTATTTAGGTGACGAAGTTCATTGGTAAGATATAGTTGTTTACTATAAGCTTCTTTTATCTTATGTCTGTAGGCTTCTTTTTCTCCTTCTGAATCCTTTAAATAATGTTGAACATAACAAACACTAAAAGCCAACATCACTAATGCCAAAAGGCTAAACATAATGAATAACCGATCATCAGCCGCATTCAATGTATAATAACTTGTTTCCGGCAAACCTACCCCAAGAAAACCAATAGGTGCTTTAGTACTGTCATACAGCACTTCATTCATGATTTTATAGGGTGTCCCCGCTATATTCAAAGTACTTAGATAGTGTGGTGAAAGCTTTTTCGTATTAGGTGTCTCCGGATCCTCCTTAGCCATGGCCGTACCTATAAAATCTTTGCCCCCTTCTTTGGCAAAATTAGATGCCACGCGAATGCCGCCGGTACTGGCCAGTACTATAGCATCGTCAGAATATGTGCTGACGTTATTGGGAAAAGCCGTATCATTATTAAAAATATCTCCTACTACAATGGCACCAATTACATCGTCAACATTGCCTCCCCTGTAGATAGGCACAATAGCCAAAGAAATCATAGCCTGACGAATGGTTTTATGCTGGCTAATATCCGGAATGTTTTTTTCCGAAACTAAAAATTTGTCGTAGTCTTTACTGCCTGCTACGAACAATTCATCCAAAGGAATTAATTCTTCAGAAAAAATAACCCGCCGTTGATACATGGCGGTTCTAACTAATTTACCTAGTTTACCTATAGAAGCATAGCGCATATCCGGCGCCAGTTTTGCCAGAAAACCATTGTTCTTGTTTACTACCACAACATAGTCAACATATTCAAAATAATTTTTCAAATCTCCAATACGAAGTGATAAATAGTTAGTATCCTTATTTAATACGGCTTTTTGCACTTGAGAAGAGGAAGCTAAAAAGTTGCATACTCTACGCATGCCGTTTTTCCTTTCCTGCATTTCTCCCCGGACAATTTTCATGCCTGTTTCCAAAGTGGTTATCATAACCTTTTCCTGAGCCTGCTGCCCAGTTTTATTAGCTGCGATAGTCAAGAGCATAATAGGTATAATCACTACTGTCACAAGCAATAATAGTATTTTTTTTCTTACCATGTCTCCCCTTTCCTTCTCTTATGGCTAAACAGCCATTTTTCCCTTAAGAAAATATAGCACTACCTGCATCCTATCTCGCATACTCATTTTATTAAGGATATTGCTAATATGAGTTTTTACGGTTTTTTCGCTAATGACCATACTTTCAGCAATCTGCTTATTGGTAAAGCCCTTGCAGAGCAGTCCAACTACTTCCTGTTCTCTGGTACTAAGCCTATCATCAGTGATTGGTTCAGGATTTAGTAAAGTTGCATTTTGTGCTGTCTTATATGTTTTTTGATAGTTAACATTTAATAATTCCAGTGTCTTCGTAAGCAAATAACCAATATTTTTGATTTGAGCAGCAGTAAAGACAGGAATGTTATAGTCTTTAATATACCTTTCCGGCAAACTGCTGTGCCGGGAAATATAGCAGCCTACCCTGGCATAGGCAACCACATCCTTCTGCCAAAAAACCGGGCAGATAAAATAAGAAACTCCTATGTTACAGGTAAAATACCTGGTTTCTTCACAATCCGTTGTTTCTTCCCGTGCTTTTTTATGTTCCTCAATACAATATGTCTTATTTTTTTCTTGAAGTTTATGGCAAAGAAGAGAGGCTTTAGCAGAAACCGTTAAAGATTTTCCTTGTACATCTTCGAAACGCATACCAAGATTGTATGCCTGAGCAAAGGCATCTTGAAATGTCTGTAATTTTTCTTTTCCTACAATATTTAACCAATTTTGACCCATATAACATTTCACCATATTGCTCTCTCTCCTATTACCAGATTATATAACTTGATTATAAATCCTGCTTAACACAACTACAATAGATGTTGAAAAAAGTTGACAAAGTTAACAGAATTGGCACATTTAAAAATTGGGAGCCCGTGGAGAAGGTTATCTTCGGGAAAAGTTTGAAACTACGCAAATGGACAGTAGGGGTAGTCAAAAAGAGGAGAAAACCAAACACCACCCAAAATATTTTAGCCAATAATCCCACGAGACTCCCAAGAGCAAGAATATACAGTTATTTAAACTGTTTTCTGAACTCTTGTACTTAATTCTAAGACATTAAGTTTCTAAAGTATTGAGGCTAACGAAGTAAATATGCACATTATTTTAAAATTGCTAGGACTAAAGTTTTAGTCAATATGATGTATAAAACGACACAATTCTCCTTAATTTTTAACAAAATTATATTAAATAACTTTTTCCTATGGTAAAATATATTTGAGGAAATTTTAAACTAGGGGGATGATAGGATGAAGAAATTTTTAGCATTACTTTTAGGCTTTATTTTCCTGCTTGCCTTGCCGGTAAGTGCGGAAAAAGTTAAATTCAAGGACAAGAAATACGA
>JALCSJ010000045.1 GCA_022653215.1 Acidaminococcaceae bacterium | reverse complement strand
TTCCGTAATTAATCCGTCGGCTTCTACAGCATAAGTTTTATTTATTTCTTTACTGGGATGAGTTAATTTCTGAGTTAAGGCGCCATCATTGGTCAAGAGCAACAGTCCTTCTGTACTATAGTCCAAGCGTCCCACCGGATAAAGTCTTTCCGGCAAATCCTTAAGCATTTCTGCCACGGTTTTTCGTCCCTGAGGGTCTTTCATGGTTGAAACCACGCCCCTGGGTTTATACATGAGGATATAACGTTTTCCTGCTGGTTTGAGACCTTTGCCGTCTACTGTGACAAAGTCTTTGGGACCAACTTTTGTCCCCAGTTCGGTAATTATTTTATTATTTACTTTTACTCTTCCTGCCAATATGATTTTTTCACATTCACGTCGTGAGGCTATGCCGTGGGCTGCCATAACTTTTTGCAATCGCTGCAATTCTTCCATAGTTTTCTCCTAAAAACACCGGAATCTTAAGATTCCGGTGTGGTTTTATCTGTAGATTCTTCTTTCTTAACTGTAACCGGCTCGTCTGTCTTGGTCCCTTCAAGGGAACTTTCCAATACATCCCCCTCTTGTGAGAACAAGGCACCTTCTTGAACTTCGGAATTTTTAGGAGCCAATATCTCTCCGGGGATTTCCGGTAAATCATGCAAAGTATCTAAACCAAAGGTAGTGAGGAATAAATCTGTGGTTCCGTAAAGGATGGGATGCCCAATAGCATCTTTCCTGCCGGCTTCCATAATGAGACCCATTTCTAACAGATTGTTTACTATTCCATCTACTTTTACACCACGAATGGCTTCCATTTCACTTCTGGTTACCGGCTGTTTAAAAGCAATAATGGCCAGTGTTTCCATAGCCGCATTAGAAAGCTTGGTTTCCTGCAAAGCAATCAGTTTATGAACTGTATTTATGAGTTCCGGTTTGGTTACAAGCTGCAGCCCTCCGGCCACTCTTCTTATATGGAGTCCTCTGGTTTCTTTTTTATATTCTTCTTCTAAAGCAGTTACCAACTCTCCCAGTTCTTCAGGAGAAAGTTCTAAGGCGGCAGCGATTTTATCCGGAGGCAAAGGATCCCCGGAAGCAAAAAGCAATGCTTCCAAATGTCCCAATAAATGTGTTTCTACCATAGTTAATTATCCTCCCGCAAAAACATATAAATAGGTGCAAATTCTTCTTTTTGTCTTATGCTGATTCTTTTCAGACGCAAAAGTTCCAGTACTGCTAAGAACGAGGCAATGACCTCACTGCGGTTGCCTCCCATGTCTAAGGCACTGGAAAAAGCCACCGCATTATTATTGGCATGGAGTAAATCCATAATTTCTGTCATTTTGTCCTGAACATGGAACTCCTGTCGGGCAATTATCTGAGTAGAAATATCTTCATCAGCAACCAGACTTTGCAGTCCCAGCAATAAATCGTCCAGGGACATTGGTTTGATTTTCCTGCGGAAGTGAGGCAAATTCATGGGTTTTCTGGCAACAGACAGTGCTGCTTGTCCCATGGACTCTCTCATAAGAGCCGCACGTTTTTTTACCTTACGGTATTCTATAAGCATTTCCACCAGCATTGAACGGGGATCTGCTTCTTCTTCCCCTTCTTCTGCGGGAGCTTTAGGCAGCAGCATTTTTGATTTTATTTGCAATAACATTGCTGCCATAAGTAAAAATTCACTGGCAAAATCAAGATTATATTCCTGCATGCCATTGATATATTCGATATACTGGTCCGTTATGGACACAATGGGAATATCATAAATATCAATTTTATCTTTTTCAATCAAATGAATCAATAAATCCAGGGGACCTTCAAAATCCTGTAATTTAATGTTGTATGTGGTCATAAAGTTATACCTAACTTAAAAATTAGTAAATATTCATAGCCTTTTTGATTTCTGCCATATTCTTAGAAGCAACTGCTTGAGCTTTCTTTGCCCCTTCATCCAGAATTTCTTTAATATAATCCGGCTTCTTTTCCAGCTCAGTGCGGCGAAGATGAATGTCTGCCAACAAGGCATTCATTTTTTCTCCTAATTTTCTCTTGCATTGAACGCAGCCAATTTCGCCGTTTTTACACATATTGCAAATGTTTTCGGATTCCTCTGTGTTGAAAACTTTCTGGAATTGATAAACAATGCAAACATCAGGATGACCCTTATCAGTTTTCCTAATACGTTCAGGGTCAGTAATCATCATATTAATTCTTTCTTGCAATTCTTTGGGAGAAGCACCAAAAGGAATCGTGTTCCCATAAGATTTGCTCATTTTACGTCCATCTATACCCGGCAAAGTCTTTGCCTTGGAATAAACGGCCTGAGGCTCAGGGAATAAATCTACATGATACAAACTATTGAAACGGCGTACCATTTCTCTGGTTAATTCCAAATGAGCAGCCTGATCTTCCCCTACAGGCACTCTGGTTGCTTTATAAAGCATAATATCAGCGGCCATCAGAACCGGATAACCTAAGAAACCATAGGTACGCAGATCTTTTCCCTGGGTGCTCAATTGCTGAATTTTATCTTTGAAAGTCGGTACTCTTTCCAACCAGGATAAAGGTGTAGACATGCCAAGCAGAAGACATAACTCTGCATGTTCTTTAACATGGGACTGGACAAAGATCGTATTTGATTCCGGATCCAAACCGGCACTTAACCAATCAATAGCCATCTCTCTAACATTATCCTGAAGTTTGGAAGTATCTGCATAACTGGAAGTTAAAGCATGCAAATCCACAATGCTGAAAAAGCATTCATATTCATGCTGCAGCTTAACCCAGTTTTCCAAAGCCCCCATATAATTTCCTAAATGAAAGCGGCCCGAAGGCTGCATACCGCTGAAAATACGTTCTTTTACCATTTTTCCTGACCTCACTCACATAAATATATTTAGTATTCCATAAACAACCTTTAAATAAATAGTAGCAAAGGGTGTGATAACCATACCCACTATTCCCGTAATACACAAAGCAATTAAAATATACATACTGTAAGGCGCAATCATTGTTTCGTACTTATATGCTGTACTGCCCGGCAGTAACTCCATGAGTATTTTAGAACCATCCAAAGGAGGAATGGGAATTAAATTAAAGAAAGCAAACCAGACATTATACATCTGTAGCCATCGAAGAAAATCAAATACTCCCGAAGAGCGAACCCCCATTTTGCTCATAATAAACATAAGCAAAACAGCCATAAAACATAAAAACAAATTAGCACCGGGCCCTGCGAAAGACACTTTCATAATATCTGTGCGGGGATGCCGGTAATAGGACGGATTAATAGAAACCGGTTTGGCCCAGCCAAACCCTACAAAAACCAGCATCAAAGTGCCCATTATATCCAAGTGAGCAAAAGGATTCATAGTCAACCGCCCTTCCAATCTGGGGGTTGGATCTCCTAAGCTGTAGGACACTGCTCCATGAGCATACTCATGTACAGTCAGAGCCAAAAGTAAAGCTGGAATTCTTAAAACAATTCCTGCATCTAAACTTAGCATATTTCACCTCATAACTATAAGACAAAAAGGTCAATGTGCCGAAGCAAATTGACCCCAAAAAGCATTTATTTTCTGTGTTCCTGCAGTCCTTCACGCAAATACTCATTAATGATTCTCACATAAGTGCCTTTCATGCCCAAAGATTCAGTTTCCAATACTCCGGCACTTTCGAATTTACGTAAAGCATTGACAATTACGCTACGGGTAATGCCCGCTCTATCGGCAATTTTACTTGCTACCAGCAGGCCTTCCTGGTCAGGCAGAGCTTTGAGGATTTCACTAATTGCTTCCAATTCAGAATAGGACAAATTGGAAAAAGCAATTTGTACCATAGCTTTTTTCCTGGAAGCAGACTCAATCTTTATTGCTTTGTCGTGAAGAAGCTGTACACCAATTACTGTTGCAGCATATTCACTGAGCAATAAATCCGCATCAATAAATTCTTTTTTGAATTTACCTAAAATCAAAGTGCCCAATCTTTCACCATTACCAAAGATAGGAACAACTGTGGTAAATTTGTTTTCGAAAAGACACTTGGTTCCTTCGCTAAAAGCACATTCTCCCTCTACCAGACGGTAGTTGGAAGAAGTTTCTTTTATACCTGTGAGCCATTTAACATAGGTATCAGGGAAACAACCTAAGTCCAAAACTTTCTTAATCATTAATTCACATTCGAATCCGTCAAGGATAGCATAACCTAAAATTTTCCCATCAGTGGACACAATATAAATGTTGGATTTAATTACATCCCTGAGGACCTCAGCCATTTGTTTGTAACTAACAGCCTCGGAATTTTGTAAAAGCTTGTTAATCATACGTGTTTTTGATAATAAGGTAAGCGTTTCAATCCCCTCCTGTCTTATGCTCTCGGATGATTTTTTTCATATACCGAGGCAATACGCTCCGTTGTTAAATGAGTATATATCTGAGTAGTTGATAGACTGGCATGGCCTAAAAGCTCCTGTACAGTTCTAAGATCTGCTCCGTGGTCTAGCAGGTGAGTCGCAAAAGTATGACGAATAGTGTGAGGACTGATATGCTTTTGCAGACTAACCGCTGTCACATACTTATCTAAGATTCTGCGCACGCTTCTGTCTGTCAGAGGCGTACCCCTGCAATTTACAAACAGAAAACCGTGTTCTTTGACATTAAACTCTGTCATTATTTTATGGCGGCTAGTGCTGCAATATGCATCAATAGCTTTTATCGCCGGATGACCAATAGGTACTAATCTTTCTTTATTGCCTTTACCAATAAGCAACACATAACTGTTGCCCAAATCAACTCTGTCTAAAGTAAGTCCGGATAATTCAGAAACACGGCAGCCTGTAGCATAAAGCAATTCCAAAATTGCTCTGTCACGAAGACCGAGAATACTGTTATCGGGTTTACTTAAAAGTTCGTTGATTTCAAATTCTTCAAGAAATACAGGTAATTTCTTTTCCAGTTTCGGAGTGCGGATTTTAGTAAAAGGATTGACTTCAATAACGCTTTCCCTAATCAGATATTTGTAAAAGGACCTTAATGAGGAAACTCGCCTGGCAATAGTTTTGCGGGCATATTCTTTTTCATTAAGAGCCGCAAGATAAGCCCGTATATCTAAAACTTTGACCTCTTTCCAGTGGGACAATTCTCGTCGCCCCTCTAAGAAATCACGGAAAAATAAAATGTCCGTATGATAGTTTTTTATAGTCAAAATCGAACAATTTTTCTCCACGTTAAGATAATTCAAAAAACTTTGTAACCACTTATCCATGCTCTGTTTAGTTTCCATAGGATATACCTCAAATTGTGTATATTTCCTGATAATTTATCCTATCACAATAAACTTATTTTAGCAAGATATTAATATAGTCTTTTAAAATATCTAGGCTTCTTTGGGCAATTAAAGCATTTTTTTCTTTCTTTTTCAACCGTTTTTCACCTTTCCAAGGTGGCATAAGGCCAAAATTAATGTTCATAGGCTGAAAATTCTTAACATTTTCATTACTGACATAGGCTGCCAATGAACCTAAGGCTGTTTCCCGGGAAAAATCTACAGGTTTTTCTCCCAAAATCTCTCTTGCTACATGGATACCCACCATTAGACCTGCCCCGGAAGATTCCACATAACCTTCCACGCCGGTAATTTGTCCTGCAAAAAATATATGAGGAGCCTGGCGCAAAGATAAATTTTTATTCAAAAGCAAAGGAGAGTTTATGTAGGAATTTTGATGCATGACCCCATATCTGACAAAATCAGCATGTTCCAGCCCCGGAATCAGAGAAAAGACTCTTTTTTGCTCAGGCCATTTTAAATGAGTCTGAAAACCTACAATATTGTACAAACTGGCGGCTCCGTTGTCTTGCCTTAACTGAACAACAGCATATGCCTCTTTGCCCGTTTTGGGGTCAGGCAAACCAACAGGCTTCAAAGGACCAAACCGCATGGTATCTTCTCCTCGGCGGGCCATTACTTCTATAGGCATACATCCTTCAAACACTGCCCCTTTGTCAAAATCCTTCACAGGAGCATCTTCTGCAGCACATAGTTCCTGCCAAAAATGCTTGTATTCCGCTTCTGTAAAAGGACAATTTAAATAGGCAGCTTCCCCGTGTTCATATCTGGAAGCTTTGAAAACCTTGTTATAATCCAATGATTCTGCTGTTACAATAGGAGCCGCAGCATCAAAAAAGTGAAAATAATCTTGATGCACAAATTTTTGTATGCTTGCTGCTAAAGCCGGGCTGGTCAATGGTCCTGTCGCAATAATCACGTAATCTTCCTCGGGAAAAGCCAATTGAGTTATTTCTTCTTCTTTAACTGTTACCAAAGGATTAGTTTTAATTGCTTTAGTTATAGCTTGTGCAAAACCATCTCTGTCAACAGCTAAGGCTCCTCCGGCCGGGACCTGATATTCATCTGCACAGCGCATGATCAGTGAGTCCAGTCTGCGCATCTCTTCTTTCAGCAGTCCAACAGCATTTTCTATATTATTGGCACGTAAAGAATTACTGCACACAAGTTCACCGAAGTTACCGGTTTTGTGTGCAGGAGTTGATTTGCCGGGCCGCATTTCGTGTAAAATCACAGGCAGACCGCGTTTTACCAACTGCCATGTGGCTTCACTGCCGGCTAAACCGCCCCCAATTACATGAATATTCATAGTGGCTCCTTATTATTCTTTATTTTTTTTCATTGAATAATTTTCGCATTCTTTATTACTGCAATGTAATACTTTATTACCTTTTTTATCCGTATGTTCAACCATAATACTGCCGCAAACAGGACAGAAACTGTCTACAGGTTTATCCCAAGTTGTAAAACGACACTTAGGATAATTGGAACAGCCATAAAAAATTCTGCGTGTTTTACTCTTTCTTTCTATAATGTCACCGCCGCATTTGGGACACTTAACTCCTATTTTCTTCAAAATAGGTTTGGTATTCCTGCATTCAGGGAAACCGGGACAAGCAAGGAATTTACCATGTCTGCCCTCTTTGATAACCATAAAGCGACCGCATTTTTCGCATTTAATGTCTGTTACTTCATCTTTATGCTCAACTACGGGAATCTCTTTGTCGGCTTTTTCCAAAGCCTTGGCAAAAGGACCATAGAACTCGCTAAGGACTTCATTCTTTTCCATTTTATGCTCGCTCACATCATCTAATTCCTGTTCCATATGAGCACTGAAGGTTACGTCAATAAGTTCTTTAAAATATTGATCCAAAAGCTGATTAGTAACAATACCTAAATCAGTAGGCATAAGCTTTTTGCTTTCCTTAGCTATATAACCTCTGGTCAGAATGGTCTGAATGATGGGAGAATAAGTGCTGGGCCGGCCAATGCCTTTATCTTCCAGTTCTTTAACTAAAGTAGCCTCAGTAAAATACGGAGGTGGTTCTGTAAAGTGCTGAACCGGTTTTTCAACTTTCACAACATCCAAAGGTGTATCTTTTGCCAAATAAGGAACTTTTTTAGATTTTTCCTCGGCAAAATCTTTTTTATCCAACAAACTCATGAAACCGTCAAATTTAATAGTGGAACCGGTAGCACGCAGTTCAAAAGCTCCGCCGCCAATAGTCAGAGTTGTGATTTCACTTAGTGCATTAGTCATTTGGCTAGCTACAGTTCTATGCCAGATCAAAGAATAGAGTTTTAATTGATCTTTGGTTAAATATTTTGCTACTGAAGCAGGTGTTCTCTTGATAGAAGTAGGTCTGATTGCTTCATGAGCTTCCTGGGCATTTTTTTTACTGGAATAAACATTAGGCTTGCCCGGCAGGTATTTATCACCATGTTCGTTTTTGATATAGCTGCGAATTTCTTCTAAAGCAGAAGCAGCCAAATGAACTGAGTCAGTTCTCATATAAGTGATTAAGCCTACAGTTCCGGCTTTACCACCCACATTTACACCTTCGTACAGTTGTTGGGCAACCATCATGGCTTTTTTCGTAGTGAAATTTAATTTTTTAACAGCTTCCTGCTGCAAAGAACTGGTAGTTAAAGGCGGCATAGGATGTCTGGCCCGTTCTTTTACAGATGAACCGGTCACAGCAAATTCCGCTTTGGCAAGCTCTTGGGCAATAGTGCCTGCTTCTTTTTCATTATGAATAACAAGCTTTTCCTTATTTTTCTTAATGACATCAGCAGTAAATTTGGTGTTTTTGTCTTTTTCTTTTAAAGTTACAGAAGCAGTCCAATATTCTTCTGCCTCAAATTTATCTATTTCTGCCTGTCTGTCGCAGATAATTTTCACAGCTACAGACTGAACACGACCGGCACTAAGACCTTTTCTGACTTTACGCCACAATAAAGGACTAAGCTTATATCCTACAATTCTATCCATGATACGACGAGTCTGCTGAGCATCTACTCTATCCATATCAATAGTCTGGGGCTGCTTAAAAGCGGCCTTGATAGCCTGAGAAGTTATTTCATGAAAAGCAATACGGCATTTTTTGGCAGGATCAACACCTAAAATATAACCAAGATGCCAGGCAATTGCTTCCCCTTCACGATCAGGGTCAGTTGCCAGATAAATCTTATCAGCTTTTTTTGCTAAGCTGCGAAGTTCTTTAATCAAAGGACCTTTTCCTCTGATATTAATATATTTAGGAGTAAAATCATGTTCAAGATCTACTCCGAACTGGCTTTTGGGCAAATCACGCAAATGTCCCATAGAAGCTCTGACCGTATAATTTTTTCCTAAAAATTTCTCTATAGTCTTAGATTTTGTTGGTGACTCAACAATTACTAAATTCTTTGTCATCAAATATCCTCCTCAATTACATATATAACGATTGCCGGTATCTTGACCGATAAGACCTTTTAATTGCAAGTTAAGCAACAGGCCGGCAAGTTTTTGTACAGGCAAACCGGAATATAATACTAATTCATCTATAGTAACTGAACGATGGTAGCTAATAGCAGCCAACACCTTTTCAGCATCTTTCACTTCTTTTTCCGGCAAAACATCAAACAACGAGATATTCTTCACTTTTGCTTTTTTCTCTTTTTGAGGCAAGAGATGATATTCTGCCAAAATGTCTTCAGAACAGCTTATCAGCTTTGCACCATCCTGAATCAGACTATTTGTTCCCATACTGGTGGGTGATGTAATATCACCCGGTATGGCAAATACATCCCTGCCCTCTTCCATGGCAAGCCGTGCCGTAATAACAGCACCGCTTTTTATGGCCGCTTCAACTACTAAAACAGCTGAACTTATACCTGCAATGATTCTATTGCGTAGGGGGAAATGTATTCCCAAGGGTTCGGTATCAGGAGAAAATTCTGTAATAACAGCGCCCTTTTCCTGAATTTGAGAAAAAAGTCTGTGATTACCGGCAGGATAAATATTATCAAAACCGCTGCCAATAACAGCAACAGTAATGCCTCCGCCTTCTAAAGCTCCTTTGTGAGAAGCCGTGTCTATACCATAGGCACCGCCACTGACAATGACAATTCCTTTATTTGCCGTTTCTGCGGCCATTCTTTTTGCTGTAGACAGCCCATAAGCAGTCGCCTTACGGCTTCCGACCATGGCTAAAAAGCACTGTGCTTCAGGAAATTGCCCTTTTATATAAAGTACCGGAGGCGGATTGAAAATATGTCTTAATGGTGCGGGATAAAGCTGCTCTCTAAAATCCACCAACTGTACAGAATGAATATGGCAATAGTTGGCTATATCATCCGGTAAATTTGGCCGGTATCTGGATTTATAGCGATTTAATAATTGAGCACTTACTAATTTTGTATCCTTTAAAGCAGCAAAATCAGCAGAAAAGACCTTTTGTGCAGAACCAAAACGGGCTATTAATTCCCATAAAGTGGCTGCAGGCAAATAGGTAAAAGCAGAATTTAAAGCAGCTAGATAGTATTTGTCCATATTTTAGTTCATCCTTTGCTGAGTAGTAGTAGTAAATAATATAGTAGGTTAAGTAGTAAACAATTTCATATTATGGTAGTATTGCGTAAAAATGTCAAGTAGCAACTTTCTGCTAATCCATTTCCCGCATAATTGCATCGGCAATATAATCAGCAGCCGAAGGCTTACCCATGGCACCCAGGAAAATATTTGTATCACGATCGTATTCTTTTATTAAATTAGCCACTTCAAAAGGGTTGATGGCAACTTTGGCCGCTCCTAAAGTTTCTAAATAATAAGCATTGGCTTTTTCTTGTCCCAGTGATGGTTCATAAATTACATATTTAGCCGGAATAGTCAATATCTGGGCTGCCAAAACACCCTGGTCCGAAGTTACTATATAATCTGCACAGTTCATTAACCCGGCAGGGGCGTCCACAAAGCCAAAAACTTTAATAGGATAAGGCAATTTGCGAAGCTGCCGCATCATATTTAAGTTTTTCCCGGTTAAAGCTACGAATTTCATAGTTGGATCATAATTATTAATAATAGAAGTTACCAGATCATCAATGGGAAGCTCACTTTTCCCCCAGTTCATAATAAGGCAGATTCTATCGTCCCTTTTCCATCCATACTTCATACGAAGATAATCCCTGCTATATTCTTCTCCAAAAGCTTTATTAATAGGAATACCAAAACTGAAAGCTTTTTGCCAAGGCTGTAGACCATGCCGTGGGACCAAAGCTTCCTCTGCAAAGAAATATACATTGGTTCTTGCAAACATCCACCAGTTATGGACAGAGTATTCAGGAACAATAACACAGGAAAAAAGCTTAGCATGCAGTTTTTTGTAAACGTCAATAATACCCGCAGATAAAGGGTCAAAAGCAATAACAGCATCAGGACTTACCCGTCTTAAAAAATCTCCTGCTGCCAAGGCAAAAATATTACAAGCCAAAGAACGAAAATATAAGGACCATTGCGAATGGTTGGACCAATCGTAAAGGCGCCTATATATTCCCGGTAAAATATTAACTATAATACTTGCCATGCCACTGAACAGGCTCCACAAAAAGTTAGGAAAAAAAGAAGTAATAGTCGCTGTAACTACTTCATATTCCGGTTCTTTGGCAAAAGCTTCCTTCATAGCATTAATTAATTCTTTATTTTCCTCATCTGATGACTGGGTAAAAACAAGGATTTTATAATGACTGAGTGCCACGTTAATTCCACCCCTTTGAAAACAACTTCACTTGCAAATTAAACCTTATTTATTGTATCATAAAATATATGGTTTACAAGTATTTCCCCCAAGGAAATTTTCCTCGGGAATGTGTCAACACTAAATTCGAGGTGAAAAACATGAGTTTAAACTCAACTCCTGCAGCGGAAAGACTGCATATTGGTATTTTTGGCAGACGTAATGCCGGAAAATCCTGTGTTATTAACGCTATTACCGGTCAAAAACTGGCAATTGTGTCAGAAGTTTTAGGCACTACTACAGACCCGGTTTACAAAGCTATGGAGCTTTTGCCCCTGGGACCGGTCATGTTTATTGATACTCCCGGTTTGGACGACACCGGGGCATTGGGCAAGCAGCGTATAGAAAAGGCCTATCAGGCATTAAACAAAACCGACATCGCTCTCATGGTTGTGGATGCAGCCCAAGGTCTTGCCCCTGAAGACATGGCGATTTTAGACACTATTAAAGCAAAAAAAATAAATTATCTGGTTGTTTTCAACAAAATAGACCTGGTTCCCAACTTTACGATACCGGCTGAATATAAAGATAACGGTATTGCCATCAGCGCAGCAAATGGCATTAATATTTTTGCCTTAAAGGAACGTATCGGGCATTTAGTACCCAGTGATGCTATGACTCTTAAATTAGTGGGAGATTTATTAGTTCCCAATGATTTGGTGATTTTAGTGGTCCCCATTGATTCAGCAGCACCTAAGGGCAGATTAATCTTGCCTCAGCAGGAAACAATTCGCGATATTCTGGAGGCCAGGGCTACCGCCTTAGTAGTTCAGACCTCAGAATTGGCAGAAACTCTGGCTACAATTGGTAAAAAGCCAAAAATGGTCATTACGGACAGCCAAGCTTTTGCCCTGGTAGCCAAAACGACACCTCCGGATATTCTCCTGACATCATTTTCTATTTTGTTTGCCAGATATAAAGGTGACCTTAAAGGTGCCATAGAAGGAGCCACTGAACTGGAAAAAATTCAAAACGGTGACCATATCCTAATTTCTGAAGGCTGTACTCATCATAGACAGTGCAACGATATAGGTACTGTGAAATTACCCGGCTGGGTGAGAAAATACACAGGGAAAGAGCCTATCTTTTCCTATACCAGCGGTACGGAGTTTCCCCGGGATTTATCCCCTTATAAGCTGATTATTCACTGCGGCGGCTGTATGTTAAATGCCAAAGAAATGTCCTATCGCTATGCCTATGCACAAAGCCAAAATATTCCCATGACCAATTATGGTATTTCTATTGCTTATATGCACGGAATTTTAAAACGTTCTTTGGCACCTTTTCCCTCTTTGGCAAAAATTTTGCCTTAATTATCTAGACTAAATGCGCTTTTCTGCGATATACTATTGCCATAGGCGAAAATCTCAAAATCACAATAGTAGACGCAGCAATATTCTAAAACACGGAGGCTTACTAATGAACGAAAAAACTAACGAAAAAAGAGAGATAACTTGTGAGATTGTAGAAAAACTGGGAGTTTTATCCACTAATCCCAAAGGCTGGTCCAAGGAATTAAATCTTGTCAGCTGGAACAACAGAGATCCGAAATATGATTTGCGTGACTGGTCACCTGACCACAAGCTTAAAGGCAAAGGGCTGACTTTTTCTCAGGAAGAAATCAATAAGTTAAGAGAACTATTAAACAATCTATAATTTTCACCGGATTTTCGACCTAAAATAACACAACAAAAAGAGGCTGCAACATAATGACCAAACGTCATTGTGATACAGTCTCTTTTAATATGCCAGCACCCTTTTATACAGCCGACATGATACTTAATATTTACTATTTTTCTCTCATATGGTTAATACGACTGGCTTGGAATGCTGCGCCGAAACCATTGTCAATATTTACCACACTGACACCGCTGGCACAAGAATTAAGCATGCTCAGCAAAGCAGAAATCCCGTGGAAAGAAGCACCGTAACCTACACTGGTGGGCACAGCAATAATCGGGCAGTCTGCCAGGCCGCCTACCACGCTGGCCAGGGCGCCCTCCATGCCTGCCAGGACGATAATTACACTGGCGTTCATAACTACATCCATATTGCTTAAAAGTCTCTCCAGACCGGCAACTCCGACATCATAGAGCCTTTCTACCTGATTGCCCATGACTCTAGCAGTGATGGCAGCTTCTTCCGCTACCGGCATATCGCTGGTTCCCCCGGTAGCAATAACGATGGTTCCCAGTCCATCAGCCTGAGGCATGGTTCCCACCACACCTATATTGCCCATGGGATAATAGGTGAAATCAACTACTTCTTTAACTATAGCAGCTTTTTCCTCAGATAATCTGGTAATCAAAATAGTATCTTGAGAATTTTCCTGCATCTTTTTTACAATATCAATAATTTGCTGAGCAGTTTTTCCTGCCCCGTAAATGACCTCTGACATGCCTTGACGCAAAGCCCTATGATT
>JALCSJ010000044.1 GCA_022653215.1 Acidaminococcaceae bacterium | reverse complement strand
CAAATTGCCTAAGAAATCTGCTAAATAAAATACGAAAGAAGGAATTATAATGCCAGTAGGCTGCAGAATCAGAAAGGATTTTAAACGTCCTGACAAAAAATTATTAGAAGCTTTTCGTGGTATTCCCGTTGCCAATATTGATGATTGTATGGGCCGTCTGGGAGCTCTTGATGCAGGAATTCGTCCTATTAATCATTCTCCTTTATTGGGTGTTGCCTTTACAGTTAAATGCCCGGCCGGAGACAATCTAATGTTCCACAAGGCTTTGGATTTGGCTAAACCGGGAGATGTTTTAGTTATCGCTGCCAGAGGCAGCATGAGCCGTTCTCTCTGCGGTGAGATTATGTCTACCTATGCTAAGAGCCGCGGCATTGCCGGTTTCATTGTAGATGGTTGTATTCGAGACTATGATGAATTGTCTGCTTTTACTGATTTTCCCGTGTATGCCCGTGGCGTAACACCTAATGGTCCCTATAAAAACGGCCCCGGAGAAATTAATTTCCCTGTTGCCATCGGTGAACAAGTTATTAATCCCGGCGACATTCTCTTTGGTGATGGAGACAGCGTTATCGTTATTCGTCCCGAAGAAGCCGAAGAACTGGCGAAAGCCGGTAAAGCAGTACAAATTAAAGAACATGGCCAGCTAGCCGACATTAAGTCCGGCAAAGGCTTCCCTCGTCCTTTTGTGGACAAGATTTTGACTGAAATCGGCGTAGAATACGTTGATGATTAATTGACTTTACCAGTTACCTTCCTTTGAGTATAATAGTAACAAAAACAAAGCTACGTAAATTCTTCCTCGGGATTTGCGTAGCTTTGTTTTATTTCCTTTTAGTAGCATCTTGTATTATAATGAAACTAGTCAATTAAAACTAAGGAGTGAGCATCATGAAATTAATTAAGACGTTATGTCTGGGTTTAGTTATTACTGCTCTTTTAGGCATGGGAAATGCCTTTGCTGACGAAAAAAATGTTATTGCTGTTACCGGAACAGCTTTTTCTGAAGTGAAACCTGATATGGCTACAGTCAATATGCGGGTAGAAGCTAAAGGTGAAACCTCTCCGGAAGTAAGAGAAGCCTTAGCTGCCCAAATTGCCAAAGTACAGCAAGCTTTAGCTTTCGCCGGTGTAAACGGAGATAAAGTAAAAACAGGGCAGTACAATATTACCAGTAATGTTATTTATCGCAGAAACGGACAAAGACAAACTATCGGCTACAAGGGGAATTGCACTTTTACCGCTCAAGTAGAAGAAATAGACAAAATAGGTACCGTTGTAGACAGACTTGGGAATATTTCCCAAGTACAAATCACCAGTGTTAACTACGGACTTCTCCACAGAGAAGAGATAGAACGTAAGCTTCTGGCACAGGCGACAGCAAATGCCAAAGAGAAAGCCAGCATCGTAGCAACTGCCGGTGGCAGGACTTTAGGCTCTCTTATTAGTGCCGACATTGACAGCCAAGGCGGTTCCAGAGTGAACATGACTTATGCTGTTAATGATCTGGCCCGCAGCGGTGGTGCCAAGATGACCTCCACCCAGCTTTCCCCCGGTACCATGAAACTGACTGCCTATGTAAGAACCCAATGGAGTTTGCAATAAAAAAATGTGTGGTAAGAGACGCCCCAAAGGGGACAGGCACCAATGAGCCAAAAACCGGCCCATTAGAGCCAGTCCCCTTTGAAGCGCCACATCAGAGCCAGTCCCCTTTGAAGCGCCACATCAGAGCCAGTCCCCTTTGAAGCACCACATTAGAGCCAGTCCCCTTTGAAGCGCCACATTAGAACCAGTCCCCTTTGAAGCGCCACAGCGGAGCCAGTTCCCTTTGAAGTGCCACATTAGAGCCAGTCCCCTTGTGCAACGGCTCTCTGTCACATTTTTTCTGTAATGCATAAAAAAAGGACTATAGCATAATGATGAAGTAATCATTGTACTATAGTCCTTTTGTTTGTCCTTTTTTCCTTTATTCTATTTCCCCTACTGCTAAATCATGTCCCTCTGATTTGCTGAATACTATGTTTTTGTCGGATTTAATTTCTACGCCAACTTCTTCGTTTACTTTAAAGTCTACACTGCCAAAAACCACTGAGGTAAGGAACATGTCGTCAATTTTTAGTTTTACTACAGTTTCCATGCCGGAGGGCAACGTAGAATAAATTTTGGCTTTAATTTTACCATTTGCACTAATACCGATATTTTCAGGACGAATGCCCAGAATGTATTCCTTGCCCGGTTCAGGAGTCTGAGATGTTTTATCCGGCTTTTCTTTGGCCACAAACTTCAGCTTAAGAGTTCCGCATTCCAGCTCAGTCGTATCTCCTGACGTAGTACCAGCCTTCACTGTCAGCAGATTGATACTGGGATTGCCGATAAAATCCGCTACAAAGGTATTAGCCGGTTCATTATAAACAGTTAACGGAGCAGCATACTGTTGAAGTTTCCCTTCTTTAATTAGACAAATCTTCGTAGATAAAGTCATAGCTTCCAGCTGGTCATGGGTTACATAAATAAATGTAGAATCTGTTTCCATATGTAGGCGCTTTAACTCTGTGCGCATTTCCATACGCAATTTCGCATCTAGATTGGACAAAGGTTCATCCATAAAGAGGGTCTTAGGTCCGGTAGAAAGAGTTCTGGCAATGGCCACTCTCTGCTGCTGACCGCCGGACAATTCCGAAGGATATCTATCCTTGTATTCGGAGATTTTCAGCATTTTCATAAGCTGCTCTGCCTTAGCCGCCATTTTGTCTTTAGCCCAGTGGAGATTTTCCAAGCCAAAGGTAATATTTTGGTAAACCGTCATATGAGGCCATAAAGCATAGTTCTGGAATAAAAATCCTACGTTACGTTTCTCAGGAGGAATATCAATCCCTTTTTCAGAGGAATAAACGATTTCCCCATTAATGCTTATTTCTCCGCTGGTGGGTGTTTCCAATCCGGCAATCATCCGCAGGGTAGTTGTTTTGCCGCAGCCGCTGGGACCCAGAAGGGTAATAAAAGAATGATCGGGAATAACTAAGTTCAAATGATCAACTGCTGCATTTTTCCCATACATTTTCGTAACATTTTTTAAAACAATCTCTGGCATATTTTTGTCCTTCTCTTTCTCAACCGATACCCTTGTCTATGGAAGCACCGGTCAGTTTATTCACAACAAAATTGGAAAGAAGCACCACCACTACGATTAACAGATTAATGGCATTGGCATATTGGTTCCAGCCTTTTTCATTATATTGGAAAAGCATGGTGGTAAGAACTGCTGTAGAGGGAGAAATCAGCAAAATGAACAGTGACAATTCTCTCATGCAAGAAATGTAAGGCAGTAAATACCCGGACAAAAAGCTGGTTTTTTGAATAGGAATAATAATCCTAAGCATCCGTTTCCACCAGCCAATACCCATAATAACAGCCGCTTCTTCGATTTGGCCACCTAATTGAAGCATAGCGTTAACTCCTGATTTAGAAGCAAAAGGCAAATATTTAACGGACCCGATTAAAGCTAAAATTGTAAAAGTTCCATATAAAGCAGGAATCGGTCCATGAGGAGTCGAAAAGAATGACAGATAAATAGCTCCCATAGCCATGCTGGGCAGTAAATAAGGGAAGAAAGTCAGATGACTGACGGCACTGCTTAGCCAAGTTCCCTTTTTGTGAACGATGGCATAACCTGACAAAATTCCTACGGTTCCCGCAAAGAAAGCACAAATCACAGATAACATTACGCTGTTAAGCAAACCATGGAAAATGCTGGCATTCCGCAAAATCCCCGGTTCACCGTTAGCAATATCCACAGAACCTTCTCCTGTCCAGAACACCGTGCTAAAGTTGCTAAGTGCATAGTTACCGGGTTCCACTACAAAGGATTCAATGGCAAAGGTAATAAGAGGTATAACCGTAACACAGAGCAAAACTGCCATAAGTCCGTAAGATAATGGATTACGCAAGCTGCGCAAATTATATAAAGCTACATTAGAGCTTTTACCGGTAATAGTCGTATAGGACTTTCTGTTGTCCAAAACCTTTTGATTGATCAGCATAATGCTGACCCCAATAATAATCAGAATCAGAGCCATCAGATAGCCATAACCCGGGTTTAATCCTTGGAGAGTTCTATACATCTGAGTGGTCAAAACCTGATAACGTACCGGCATGCCCAAAAAGGCAGGTACCGCAAAAGCACTCATAGAACTGGAAAAAGCCAGTAAAAATGTAGAAAGAATAGCAGGTTTCACCATAGGCAAAGTTATCTTTTTAATAATCTGCCACCGGGAAGCATGAAGGAGCTGAGCCGCTTCTTCCAAGTTGGCATCCATGTTCTTTAAAATTCCCCCGATTAAAATATAAGCAAAAGGCGCATAATGCAAACCTTGTACCATAGAAATTGGGAAAAATCCATAAGCAAACCAGTTGGGAGTAACGATTCCCGTCAGAGTAGTGAATAGTCCGGGAATCCCGCCTACCAAAGCATTGCGGAAAAAGTCCAACCAAGCCAAAGCCAAAGTCCAGGCCGGCATAATATAAGGCACCACAAACAGTGAGGACAACATAGTCTTGTATTTAATATTAGTTCTGGTAATCAGCCAGGCCATAATGCCCCCAAAGGAAATGGCAATAAAACAGGTAGCAAAAGAAATAGCAAAAGTATTAACCAAAGGCTTGTAAAAAATACTCAGGCTGTTTTCTCCGTCGAAAAGCACCTTGCGCCAATGATAAAGAGTAAAGTCTCCCAGGTGCGTTCCTCTGATACGCATAACCTCGCTGGAATGGACAGTAAAAGTATCCATGATAATGGATAGCATAGGAATAAAAGTCAATAATACCAATAAAATAAAAAGTACTACTAAAATCACATTATAAGGTTTATTAAAAAAATTGCGCAATCTCACGCTTAGTCCCATGAAAGTTCCTCCCATAAAAAACACTGCACCGAGTCTTGATAACTATCGGTGCAGTGCGAATTTATACTAAATCAGATTAGATTAACTTGCTGAGGAATTCTTCCACTTCTGCACGATTTTCAAAAATGTATTGAGGATCATCACCAACCATAATCTTAGCCCAATCTGTCAAAGGTTTATCTCCTTTGGCACCTTTCAGCTTAGGATTGCCGGAATAAGATCCCATATCACTTTGCCAATATTTATAGCCCTCTTCCGTTAACAGGAATTGGATGAATAATTTAGCAGCAGCAGGATGTTTGCAGTCTTTGACCAGTAATGCATATTCAGGATAATAGAAACCGCAGAAAGGAGCTACTTTGTCAGCAACACCTACGGCCAGATTTTTCTTTTGTGCATAACGAATCTTAGAATAGTTCAACAGGCCAACGCTATTAATGTTTTGGCCTTTAACGCCCAAAGCTTCCGTCATGGAAGTATCACTGGAACCCATAACCAGACCATTGGAAAATGCCATCTTAATCCATTCGTAGCCGGCATTTTTCGTAGTCAGCTTCAGTTTCTTATTATATAAATCTTCATAGGATTTAGCTAATTTTTCCGCAATTTCAGGTTTGGTCAGCATGGTTAAGAAGTTAGCATTAATGCCTTCCTGCATAGGATTCTTAAAGAAAAACTTTCCCTTGTTTTTAGGTTCGGTCAACTGCCATAAATTAGTAATGGGAGAAGTTTTGCCATTTTCGTTATTGTAAAGCAAAACCTTATTCATATAGACGAAAACCAAAGGACTCTGATTTGCTTTGGGAATAACACTTGCTAAATCAGCAGGTACGTAATTTTGGAGATATCCGGTGGACAAAAGTTCCCCGTAAACACGGCCGCTGTCTTGGGCAATAACAAAGTCAGCACCGGCAGCTTTGGCCTTAACTTCTGTGGAAATCTTATCAATAAGCTCAAAATCCTTCATGTCCGTTGCTTCAACTTTAATACCGTATTTCTTTTCAAAAGCAGCACCGGCCTTACTAATGCGGCTGGTAATAGAATAAACTTTAACGGAACCTTCCTTTTTGGCCAAAGGAACTAAATCAGCCTCTTTTTCACTCTTTACCTGCACAATTTTGCCTGTAGGTTTACTCTCGGCAGGAGCCGATTTTTTCTCGCCGCCTCCGCAACCTGTTAAGCTGAGCAGGGCCAGCCCTAAAACTAAAGCCTTAGCTAAAGATCTCTTGCTACCCATCATTATGTAATACCTCCTCGTAGTCACACAACAATATGAAATATAAATCTTATTATATTATATGCTAAAATTTGAGAAAAATAAACGAAAACATGCCAAAGGTATCGTTAAACACCTTTGGCATGTTTTTCCCCTCTTAGTACTTTTTTTCAGTTTTTCTCTCCAAGAAATTATAAGCTACGGATGCTTCTATGGCAATACCTGTTGCCATAGAACTTTCATCAATATCAAAGCAGCTATTATGCAGGTTTTGATTTATCCCTTTTGCCTTATTACCTGTTCCCAACCAGAAATATGCTCCCGGTACCTGTTCCGTAAAGTAGGCAAAAGAATCGCAGACCATGTTAGCATGGGGCATTACTTCTACGTTTTCTTTGCCAATTACTTCTCCTGCACATTCTGCCAATAACGCTGTCATCTGCGGGTCGCAGTATAAGGCCGGATGACTTTTTTGCCTTTCGAATTCATAACTGCCACCAAAAACAACGATTATCCCATCTAATATTTTTTTTATTTGTCCAATAACAAACTCTCTGTTTTCACTATTCAAAGTGCGGCAAATACCGCTTAAGTGAACTTCATCGCAGACAATATTTCTGGCTGTGCCGCCATTTATGATACCAAAGGTAACAACTGCTGTTTGAAAAGGATCTTTTTCTCTGGTCATCATTGTCTGAACAGCCACGAGAAAATGAGCGGCCAACATAATGGCATCAATGCCTTTAAAGGGATAGGCTCCATGGGCACTTTTTCCTTTGAAGGTGATAAACAGCCTGTCAGATGCTGCCAACATTTCCCCGCTGCATATTCCTATGTGCCCAGTCTGATACACATTTTCACAATGGAGACCGAAAATGCCTTCTACCTTGGGATTATCCAGCACACCCTTTTCTATCATAGGTTTGGCCCCGCCTATATCTTCTTCGGCCGGCTCAAAAATAAACTTCACATTCCCGGATAGTTCATCTTTATGTTTAGCCAACAGCTCTGCTGCGCACATTAATGTAGCGCAATGGCAATCATGACCGCAGGCATGCATTACTCCCGTGTTTTGTGATTTGTAAGATACTTCGTCTTTTTCCTGAATTTGCAGTGCATCCATATCCGCCCGTAATGCCACTGTGCTTCCTGTTTCTTTTCCCCTCAGTAGTCCTACTACACTGGGCAAACTTCCGGCATAATCCGTTTTTACTTCAATGCCCAGCTTTTCCAAAAAAGTTTTTATTACTTCCGCAGTATGGAATTCTTGTCTGCTCAGTTCCGGATGCATATGGAAATCTCTTCTGATTTTTATTGCTTTAGGCAATAAGGCCTCTGCCTCTTCTTTAAAATTTATCATTATAATGGTTTATCTCCCCTAAATATTATAGTAACGCATTATAGCCTGGTCCCATTGGTAAATCAAGGAGTACCCATGCCACTAAGAAAAGTATCCAGACAAGACCGCAAATCAGTGTATATGGCAACATATAGGCCATAACAGTACCGGTTTTTGCCCTAGTATCGTAAGATTGCGCATAACCCATAATAACAGCTAAATAGGGAAGAGTCGGTGCTATATTATTAGTTAATCCGTCACCCATTCTATAGGCGACCTGCACTGCCGCAGGATTTATTCCCGCTATCATAAGCATGGGAACAAACATAGTAGAAATTAAGGCCCATTTTCCTGATGCTCCGGTCATAAAGAGGTTTATAAATCCCACTACTATGACAAAGGCCCCTAATAAGGCCGCCTGTGGCAGACCCAGACTAACCAGGAATTTACCGCAGCCTATGGCTATAATCATAGCGATTTTACTTGTACCAAAGATATAGATAAATTGGGAAGCAAAAAAACAAACTACGAAAAAGCTGGACAAAGATTTCATTTCTTCTTCCATCATAGGAATCGTATCTTTGAATCTTTTTATAGTGCCAATGCTTTTCCCATAGACGTAGCCGGGAACAAAAAACATAAACATGATTAATGTAGGAATACATTTAAATAAAAAGCCGGTAGCTATAGTGCCATTTTTCGGTGCAGCAAAAGGCATCCCCGGCAAACACAAAAGTGCTACAACAGCAAATACACCTATAAAAGCCCAAAGCGCTTTAAAAGCACTCCTTTTTTGTTCCGGATTCATTCCTTCATATTCTACAATATCTTTATTGCCGGAATCTGCTGCCAATCCTGTTTTCGCCAGTTTCGGCTCAATTACTTTTATGTTAATCCAAGCTAAAACTACGGTCAAAACAAAAGTAGAGGCAAACAGGAAATACCATCCCATGGCAGGATTAGCAGTATAGCTGGTATCATAGGTCCTGGCTGCCGCTTCTGTTAATCCGGCCAGGCTGGCATCAGCAGATCCCATGAGCAGATTGGCGCCAAACCCGCATGACACGCTGGCAAAGCCTAAAAACAAACCCCCTAAAGGATTTCTATTGACACTTTTAAATAAAATGGCCATCAAGGGAGGGAATATAACGAAGGCTGCATCTCCCACCAGATTGGCATTAACACCTATAAAAGCCACAATCATAGTTAAAAGCCATTGGCTTTTCGTTTCTCCTGCGGCTTTTAAGCACACTTCCAATAAACCGCTTCTATTGGAAATAGCTAATCCCAATGTACAAATAGGTACTGTCAGCAGGGGGGCAAAAGTCATCCAGATTCTACCGCTGTCTTTCAGCAGTGTAGCAATTTGTTTGGAATCCAGCAAACTTACCACTTTAATAACTTTTCCTGTAGATGGGTGAACAGCTGAAACTCCCATCTTAGCTAAAATTATGGAAGCAAAAAAAGTAATAACGAATAGTCCCATAAACATAAATACCGGGTTAGGAATTTTATTGCCAACTTTTTCTACCAGACCATAAAATCCCGTCAGTTCCCCTTGTTTTATTTTTCTTCCCTCCATTTACGTCCCCCCGTTTCTCTTGAAACATAAAATTCTCTTTGGGATTACTATAACTAAATTAGGTAATTTTAGCAAGATATAACTATATTGTCTTGTAGTTATTATGAAATACTACCATTATAGTGTTGTAAATTTAACAATAAAAACGTGGTTGTAACAAAAATGACTTTTGTCATGGAGTAAAGGCTATGCCTCTTTATCCAACAGTTCTAAGGCTCCACTCATAACTTTTACACCGTTTTGCAAATCCTTGTCTGAGGTCCATTCTTCTTTGCAATGGCTAAAGCCATCTTTGCTGGGAACAAAAATCATGCCAATGGGAATATGATGACCCATGGATTCTGCATCATGACCGGCCCCGCTGGGCATAACTACATAAGATAAGCTATTGGTTTTTGCTACTGTTTGCAAAGTCTCCATTATCTTCGGATTGCACAAAACCCCCGGTGCATACATTTCCGGTTCAAAAGTGAAATCGCAATCAGGAATTTCCGGTGCTGCAGCCTTTATAGCCGCAATCAAGGCATCGGTTTTTGCCTTCTCCAGCTGCCGCATTTCAAAGCAGCACTCTACCCGGCCGGGAATCACGTTTTTCGCTCCCGGAGCACAGGTTATAGTGCCAACTGTAAATACCATATCCGGATCTATCTTTTTGCAAAGCTCATTACCTTTCACAATGAGCTTAGACATACCAACTAAAGCATCTTTACGTCTGAACATTTGGGTGCTCCCCGCATGATTGCTGGTGCCATGTGCAACTACTTTATACCTGACAATTCCTACAATACCGCTGACAACACCAATATTGATTTTCTTTTCATCCAGTCTTTCTCCCTGCTCGATATGAAGTTCCAAATAACACTTTGCGTTTTTAAGATCCCTCTTACAGGCTAAAATTTCTTCTACTGTATGTCCATAAGTTTGTATTCCTTCGTTTAAGAGCTTGTTATCCGCTGCAATAAGGCCGGTTACAGCTCTGCTGCCAAAAGTTCCTCCCAAAGCATCTTCTTCACCGTTAAAGCCATAAACTTCTACGGTGTGATTTAATTTTATGTTTTTTTCCTTAAGTGCAAACAAGGCAGCTAAGGCTCCGGTAACGCCATAGGCCCCATCATACAGGCCGCCTTTTTCTACAGTATCCAGATGGGAACCCATAATAATATGTTTTAACTCCGGTTTATTACCCGGCAGAACACCCAAAACATTTCCTGCAGCATCTGTGGTAATTTTCATACCCAGTTCCTGCATAAAGCCCTTAATCACATCCACCGCTTGAAAGAACTCTTTGCTGTAAGCATTCCTTGTATAGGAACCATCTGCATTAAGACCGACTTTACCTATTTCTTTTAATATCTCCACCACGTCTTTAGCCATTGTTTCTCCTCCTTAAGTTCTGCAGGTATTTTTTGTTATATTATAACAATTTTGGAGAAATAAAAGTCAACTATTTGTGCGAAATAATTATGAGTTTTTGTGTCCGCTTTTCTTGGCTAGTCATTTTAGCTCATAAAAGAGTTCTTCTTTGCCAAATATATAGAACAAGGCAAAATTCAAGACACATTACAACTAAAGTTCTAAATGTATATTGGTGCTGCCCATACAATCAGCAATTGCTCATGGGGCCAGGACTTCTAACCTGCTCCCCTACGCCGTACCGCTATTGTACACACAAAAAAGTGCCAAGAGGGCTCCTCTCATGAGGAGATATCCCTCTTGGCACTCTTGGTTTATTGAAGACATTCTGTGAAAAGCTAATGTAATAGCCCTTCACTTAATAAATGTCCGCAGAAGGGTCAAATGTGCAACTTTTTTTGCAAGAATTTGCTTATAAGCTTGTCTAATTGTAGACAAAAGTATGACATTTCGTTTATTTGCTATTTACTAAACACAACACAGACAGGATTTTCTGTTTTAATTTCTTTACCGGAAAAAGTTAAATTCCCGGTTGTTTTATCGATTGTGAAAATTCGAATTGTATCGCTCAATTCATTGGCAGCAACCAGTTCTGTCCCGTCAGGGGTAATAGTTATAAAACGAGGTTGATTTCCCCCGGTTAAAATGCAACTTTGTAATTTCACAAACCCATTTTCAGGATTTACCTTGAACACGCTGACGCTATTATGCTTACGATTGGAAACGTAAATATGTCTGCCATCCCTACCCGCTACGATACCACTGGCCCAGCCATCACCTGTATAGGTTTCCGGCAAAGTTGGCACAATTTGTTTTGGCTCCAATGTACCAATTTTAGCATCAAAATAATATGTTGTTATAGAATAGTCCTTTTCATTCACGCCATAGCAATAATTTTGAATTCCACTAAATACCATATGTCTTGGCTCTGCAATTTCCCTGGACCTGGTTGTACAAGTTTTTGTCATTTCTCCTGTGCTATGATTAATTCTAAAAACATCCACTTGCCCAAATCCGGCTTTCCGCCCCTGACAAGATACCAGCAAATAATTCCTGGAAGGATCCTGTAACACTTGATGGGGATGGGAAATACTGCCTTCTTTAATTCCTGAAATTGCGTACAATGTCTTTAATTTTTTTAGAGTTCCGTCAGAATTCCGCGGTACAACTGCTACGGTACCAGTTTCCAAATTGGCAACATAAATCCATTTATTTGATTTATCCACAGATAAATGGACAGGATTTTTACCTCCGGTTTCCACCGTATTTAATAATGTTAAATGACCTGTTGCTGCGTCAATACTAAAAGAACTGATTTCGCTGAAATCACCGTGAACTGTGTATAGAAATTTTTCTGTCTCATCAAAACAAAGAAAAGACGGATTAATAAGATCTGAAAGCAATTGAGTGAACTGCCATTGGCCATTGACAATTTTATAAACTCTGATGCCTTTACCATTAGCATTGCGTTCCTTTGTTGTTCTGCATCCTACATATGCGTACATTTATTTTCCCCCTTATATATAGTCACTATCACATACTAAAAGTCTTGAAACCGCCAACTAACGCAAACATTACAACTATTAAAACAGCCAAAAATGATAAGGCAAAAAGATGCAAAAACATTTTTTGCTGAACTTCCGCTGAGGCATCTGTAGCCTCTGCATAGGTAGCTAAAATCAAGCTTCCCCCTGTAGATAATGGACTGACTCCAGCTACGGTTGCAGCCGCCACAATACCTATTATCATTTCTACAAGTTTAACGTTGCCGCCAACATCTTTAATTATCTCAGGAACAGTAGGAATCAAAGTCGGGAAAACAACTCCGTTGGCTGAACTGAACCAGGACATAAAACCGGCTGTGGCAGCTATTAAAGCAGATGCAGTATGTTCATTCATCATAGATGCCAAAATATTCGCCAGTAATTTAATACCGCCCACATTCTTAACAACGTTCATTAAGACATTAACACCGCAAATAAGCAGCAGCACATTCCAAGGAACTAACTTCAAAGCTTTTTTATCATTTACCGCTTTTAAGAGCATAAGGATAAAAGCTAAGGAAAAGGAAACCATCCCCACATCTAATCTAAAGATAACTACTAATATCACCAAAACTAATAAAGCAAATGTACATATTTTTTGTTGTCCATTTAATTTTTCTTCAGTTTCGTTACCAATATCAGCTGCCAACTTAATTTTATAGCCCCCCAGAGCAATATAAAAAACTACAGCTATCAAAAAATTAACTAAAGACACTCCATAGAAAACAGGTGTAGCTATACCTGGGACATTCATTTTTGCCGTTAAATCAGTTACTATAATACCAGTTAAAGCAATAGGTGAAGCAGTACCGCCCACCGCTCCCAAAATTGCCATAGAAGCCATTAAGATAGCACTTGCCTTCATTTGAACAGCAAGGCTAACCGCAAAAATAACCATTACAGACTGAACTGAAATAGCGCCCGGACCTGCTGCCGACATAAAATAAGAAACCACGTAAATTACAATGGGCATGAGAAATGGTCTGGTTTGAAATAAGCTTACTATTTTTTTGGATAATAATTCCAAAGTTTTATTTTCTTGCAGCAGACAGAAGAAAAACATAGTGCCTAATAAAGTTAAGAATAATTTTGTGGGAAACCCTGCGAATAGAACATTCATTTTCCCATGAGTAATGAGAGTTAAGATAAAGCCTAAAACAATTGAAACAACACCTACATTGATTTTACGGAAAAAGCCAATTGCAATTGCTCCAATAAGAAACGCTAAAGATAATCCTTGCATAATTCTGCTCCTCTCTTTTTATCTTTCCCGAACTTTTTATCTACTTTCATTATAAATTGTCAGAATTATTCTGTAAAATTATACTTTTTCATTTTTGTCATTCCTTTTGGGAATGGTATTATGTATTATGATTTTTTTCTTCTGCACACAAAAAAGTACCAAAAGAGCTTCTCTACTGAGGAGCTCTTTTGGTACTTTTGTTTTGCTAAGAACCTATTTGCCTTCTCTTGCCACTATTCTGTCTAATATTTCTGCAGCTTTAAAAATTATTTGATTGCAGTTTCCCGCTTCTTCTCTGTACTT
>JALCSJ010000043.1 GCA_022653215.1 Acidaminococcaceae bacterium | reverse complement strand
TTTCTCGCCGCTGGTAATTGGCAATAGATTAACAATGGCTGTGCCTTTAGCTTGACGCTTAAATTCAGGAATTTCGTAGCCCTTCTGACGATATACCCTGCCTCTGTTAGTAAAGAACAGAATATTATCGTGAGTATTGGCCATGAATATATGCTCCGAGAAATCGTCGGTTTTGCCGCCGCCGCCCATCACACCTTTAGTTCCCCTATTCATAGTCCGGAAATTAGACAAGGCCTGACGTTTAATGTACCCTTGATGACTAATAGTAATAACCACATCTTCTTGGGCAATTAAATCTTCTAGGTTAATTTCGCTGGTATCTGGAACAATATCAGTCCTTCTGGCATCTCCGAAACGTTTTTTAACATCCAGCATATCTTCTCTGATAATGCCCCAAACCTTTTTCTCATCAGCCAAAATACTCTCCAAATAAGCAATTGTTTCCAGCACATCGTGATATTCGTCTTCGATTTTCTTTCTTTCCAAACCGGTTAAACGTTGGAGTCTCATGTCCAAAATAGCTTGAGACTGCTTATCACTGAGCTTGAATTTCTCCATTAAGGCAGCTTTAGCTATATCGGCATTTTCGCTTTGCCTAATAGTAGTAATAACTGCATCCAGATTATCCAGGGCTATCTTTAAGCCTTCTAAAATATGAGCTCTGTCCTTAGCTTTGGCCAGTTCATATTTGGTCCGGCGGGTAATAACCGTCTTTTGATGCTCCAGATAGTATTCCATGATTTGCTTCAGATTCAAAATTCTGGGATGATTATCAACCAAGGCCAGCATAATGATACCAAAGGAATCCTGCATCTGGGTATGTTTATATAATTTGTTTAAAACAACATCAGGAACAGCATCAGCACGAAGCTCAATAACAATCCGCATGCCTTTACGGTCACTTTCATCCCGTAAATCCGTAATTCCTTCAATAGTCTTATCCTGAACCAAATGAGCAATATTTTCAATTAAACGTGCTTTATTTACCTGATAAGGTATTTCCGAAACTATGATTTTATGCTTATTTTTAGGCATAGGCTCAATAACAGCCTTGGCTCTTACCTTCACAACGCCCCGACCCGTAGTATAAGCTTCTTTAATCCCGGCCATCCCCAGAATCTGTGCGCCTGTAGGAAAATCAGGACCTTTAACTTTGGTCATAATGTCTTCAATAGTAGCATCGGGATTATCAATAAGCATTACCAATCCATCTACTACTTCGCTTAAATTATGAGGAGGAATATTGGTGGCCATACCTACAGCAATACCGGCAGACCCGTTAATCAAAAGGGCCGGAACCTTAGAAGGCAGCACAACAGGCTCTTTTAAAGATTCATCATAGTTGGGAATAAAATCAACTGTGTCTTTTTCAATATCTTCCAGCATCTCCGTAGCGATTTTACCCATACGGACTTCTGTATAACGCATAGCAGCCGCCGGGTCACCGTCTACACTGCCAAAGTTACCATGACCATCTACCATAAGATATCTGGTAGAAAAATCTTGAGCCAGGCGGACAATAGCATCATAAACAGAAGAATCACCATGGGGATGATATTTACCTAAAACATCACCGACGATACGAGCAGATTTTTTATATGCTTTGTTAGGAGTCATACCTGCTTCGTTCATGGCATAAAGTATACGCCTGTGAACCGGCTTCAAACCATCCCGCACATCAGGTAAGGCCCTCTGCACAATAACGCTCATGGCGTAGTCTATATAGGACTTTTGCATTTCTTCTTCCAAATTGACAGGAATAACCTTACTGGCTATTGGTGTCCCATTTTGATTTTCGTCCAATTTCTTCACCAATCCTTTTTATCTATTTAAATAATAAATCGTAAACTTGTTTGCCAATTAATAAAGTAGTTACTGTTAAATACAAAGGCTTAACATAACCCGCTCCTTTAGAAATAGCTATTTTAGCACCTAAACGGGCCCCAATAATCTGTCCTACTGCCATAGTAATGGCATAAGGAATATTAAGAGAACCGGTTAAGCTAAATACTAACAAAGCACCCAAACCACTGGCTAAGTTCAAAACTTTAGCATTTCCTGCCGCAAAAACAAAATTATAACCTAAATACAAAAAAACAAATATTAAGAAACTGCCTGTACCCGGTCCAAAAAATCCATCATAAAAGCCTAAGAGAAAAGCGAAAAACACAGATATGGCAATTACTTTTGCCGTAAATGTTTTAACTTTGTTTACATCTCCCCAGTCTTTACGTCGATAGGTATAAACAGCAACCACAACCAAAGCAAGGACAACAATATTCTTCATTAATTTTTCCGGCAGTAAATAAACCAGATAAGCACCCAGTCCCGAACCTATAAAAGATAAAGGAACAAATTTCATAACCAGTTTTTTGTCAACCCTATTATTACGCCAAAAAGTATAAGCACTGGTAAAAGTTCCAAAAACAACTCCTAATTTATTAGTGCCTAAAGCCGTAGCTACCGGAAGACCTGTGGCCAAAATAGCCGGAGTGGTTATTAATCCGCCGCCTCCTACTACAGCATCAATAAAAGCACCTATAAAACCAGCACCTAAAACAAAGAATAAATAACCTATTTCATATTCCCACATAATCAGGTACCATCCTTAAAATTTAAATAAAAACCAATACTGCCTTTTGTACAACTTACTGTTATCGTCTTGTTCTGCATAACATTGCTGATTGCATAAGGATGTGTTAATAATAATTCGGATTTAGATAAGGGCCATTTTACCCCATCAATGGAAACTTTATTATTTTCTTCCAGAGGCAGAAGGCTCACAGCATGAGGCATTTGCTCATTCACAGTAAAACTGGCTCTTTCTCCCTGAGTTAAAAGCAGCATAATTTCGTCAGAATCCGCCATTAAAACAGTATGACCCTGTTTTTTCTTCATTCCCATCAGGGAAAAAACATTAGCCAATAAATGATCAGCTCTGCCGCCCCAGATACCTGTGGCTACAATTAAACTCCTCGGTAAAACATCTTTTAATACCAAACCAAGATCCGTATCATTTTTAGCTACGGGAAAAGTTTTTATTACCGGCTGCCGGGCGGCTAATGCTTCCCAGTTAGCAGGGTTTACACTGTCTTTGTCCCCATAAAGATAAGACACTTTAATACCTGCTTGCTGACAATAATCAGCACCGTGGTCAGCAGCCCATACCTGATATTCGGGAGCAACGGCTTTTAACCATTTTTCTCCCGGATTACGTCCCCCGGCCACAATAAGATTTTTTGTCGTTTGACCGGAAAAAGCTGATATTTTAAAAATTCCTGCCGGTAATTTAATATTCACAATCCCTCAACCTACTTTCTGCATTAGAAATCCAGATTAGTAACCTTACCGGCATTTTCTTCAATAAATTGCCGTCTAGGTTCTACTTTGTCTCCCATTAAAACAGAAAAAATAGCATCTGCATTGGCAGCATCTTCCATCTGAACCTGTAAAACAGTACGTTTCGTAGGATCCATGGTTGTTTCCCATAATTGTTCAGGATTCATTTCACCTAATCCTTTGTATCTTTGTACATAGGGACTATTCTCCCTGCCTACCTCGTCTAGTTTTCTTTGTAATTCGTCATCGCTGTATGCATATGTATGTTTCTGACCTTTTCTGATTAAATACAAAGGCGGTTGAGCAATAAAGACATGACCTGCTTTAATCATGGGCTGCATAAAACGATAGAAGAAGGTTAAAAGCAAAGTACGAATATGAGCACCGTCTACATCGGCATCGGTCATAATAATAACTTTACCGTAGCGGGCTTTAGAAATATCAAATTCATTACCAATACCACAGCCAAAAGCCGTAATCATAGAACGAATTTCATTATTGCTGAGCATTCTGTCCAATCTGGCTTTTTCTACATTTAAAATTTTACCTCTTAAAGGCAAAATAGCCTGATATTCCCTGTCTCTGCCCTGTTTAGCACTGCCGCCTGCTGAATCACCTTCTACAATGTAGATTTCTGTGTCTTCTGCACTCTTGCTGGAACAATCTGCTAATTTACCGGGTAAAGCACTGACTTCCAGAGCACTTTTTCTTCTGGTTAAATCTCTGGCTTTTCTGGCAGCAGCTCTGGCCCGGGAAGATAGAATAGATTTTTCTACAACCTTTTTGGCCACAGCGGGATTTTCTTCGAAATATTCACCTAAAGCATCACTGACCATAGTATCAACAATACCTTTGACTTCACTGTTGCCTAGCTTAGTCTTGGTCTGACCTTCAAATTGCGGGTCAAGAACTTTAAGACTCATTACACAGGTTAATCCTTCTCTTACATCATCACCGGAAAGATTTTCCTCATTGTCTTTCAATAAACCTGCTTTTCTGGCATAAGCATTAATTGTTCTGGTTAAAGCCTGTTTCAGACCAACTAAATGAGTACCGCCTTCTTCGGTATTGATATTATTGACGAAAGTATAAATATTTTCTGTGTAGCCATCTGTGTATTGCATAGCTACTTCTATAATATTATTTTCCTTTTCACCTTCAATATAAATAGGTTTCTCATGAAGAGGTTCTTTGGCCTTGTTTAAATATTCCACAAAAGAAATAATACCACCATCATAGTGGAATATTTCGTCAGCTCCGGTCCTATCATCAATTAATTCAATCTTAATACCTTTATTTAAAAAGGCCAGTTCTCTGATTCTTAGCTTTAAAGTATCATAACTGTATACTGTTTCCGTAAAAATACTGTCATCCGGCCAGAAAGTCACAGAAGTTCCTGATTCTTTAGGATTGCAGTCACCTTTTACAAATAAAGGTTTAACCGTTTTACCTTTAGCAAATTCAATGGAATAGAGTTTTCCTTCTTTTTTGACTTCTACATCCATTTTTTTACTTAAAGCATTAACACAAGAAACACCTACGCCGTGAAGACCGCCGGATACTTTGTATCCTCCGTCCCCGAATTTGCCGCCGGCATGTAAAATCGTCATAACTACTTCAATGGCAGGCTTACCGGTTTTATGCATACCAACAGGAATACCACGACCATTATCTATAACAGTTATGCTGTTATCTTTGTGAATATAAACTTTAATATGGTCGCAATAGCCGGCTAAAGCTTCATCAATACTGTTATCAATAACTTCATAAACTAAATGATGAAGACCTCTGCTGCTTATACTGCCGATATACATACTTGGGCGTTTGCGGACTGCTTCCAATCCTTCCAAAATCTGTATTTGGTCTGCACCATAATCACCATGAACAGCTATTTCTTCTTCAATGTTAATATTATTTTTCTTAGCCATAAATACTGTACGTCTCCTTTATCTAACATCTATCTATTCTTTAAAGTCTGACTGGCAATACTGGACAAAATAATTTTATCCGTAGTTAAAATACAGCTTACCGGTTCAAATTTATTGGTTAAATCAACCACATTCTTTTCTCCCAATTTAGGCTTTAAAAAGAATTTGTAAATATTAGACCTTTTTTGTTTTATATTAAAAATACCAATAATGTCATTTTTGTTTATTATGTAATTGTTTCCTAAATGGAGAAACATAGATTCTGCTCCTTTTATATCTGACTAAAGCTTTTTTCAAAATTTCTTCTGTAATCTGATCAGGAGTTAAAGACCTTTCTAACATAACAGGAAAGAGTTTTTCGGCAGAGGAAGAATCTTTTTTAATAGCCTGCCAGATAGCATATTCCAATAAAGAGGCTTTAACATCATTAAATACCATTTTATCACAATTTACCTGCTTTATACAATCACTATGTTTGATCCATGGTTCTTTACACAGTATTTTGTGGATTTTCTCACGTGTAAGCTGTATTTCTTCACGTTCACATTTTCCGCACATTTTCTCACCGGGCAAAAGCATTACTCCGCATTTGGGACAGCGATGGTGAGAATCTAATTTAGGCATAAAGGGTTTTTCATCTTCTTGAGATATAACAGGATCAGGTGGCAAACTGCCTGTATGAAAGCGAATATCCTTAATTTTATAGGCATGTTTTCGGCCGGCTTCCATAGGAATAAAAATATTAATTTTTCCCATTAGCTGTTTTTTTAACATTAAAAGATTGTTGGACCAGGCTGCATTATCAGTATTAATAGTCAAAACATCCCCTATTAACCTGACAGGTTTAGAATGTTTGGCAGTAACTTCTCCTGCTATTGTACTCCAATTAGCTGCAATATAATAAAAAATATATTTTTCCTTGGAAAAACTGGTTTTTAAGCCTTTTAATATCCAACTTTCTAGTTCTTTCACATTATTCCTCGCTTATTTTACCATTTTCCACATAAAAATATTTACTGTCAGGTAAATATTTAACTAATTCTTTGTCATTAACCGTCAAAAATGTCTGAACTTTACCATTAATAAACGTCAATAGCTGCTTACGACGATTTCCGTCTAATTCACTCATTACATCATCTAAAAGTAACACCGGATACTCTTCTTTATTTTCTTTAATAAATTCCAATTCAGCCAGCTTTAAAGCTAAAGCACCGCTTCTTTGCTGTCCTTGAGAACCAAAGGACCTTAAATTATTGGCATCCACCTTAATTAATAAATCATCGCGGTGTGGTCCTATACTCGTATAGCCGCGCAAAGTGTCCAAAACACGACGTTTTTCCATTTCTTTAAGGTAAAATTCTTTAAATTCGCCTTTTTCTTGTAAATTATTCTCAATTTTACTGTCTTGAGCTGTTTTTAAAAGATAATCAACACTAAATACTTCTTTTTCCTCAGTAATTTTGCTGTAAATTTCTGCGGAAATTTGACTGATACTTTTTAAAACTTTTAGTCTTATTACCACAATTTCCGCAGCTACAGAAGATAACTCTTCATCCCAAACCTTTAGTTGTTCTTCATCAGTTACTTCTGTATCTCTGGCATTTTTAAGGAATTTATTTCTCTGAGCAAGTATTTTGTTATATTTAACCAGTAATTCATAATAATATTTATTAGTCTGAGCAATTTCCATATCTAAAAATTTTCTTCTTAAACCAGGCTCACCTTTTACAATCTGTAAATCATCAGGAGCAAAAAGCACTATGTTTAATAAACCATAATGTTCTTTAGCAGAAATTTTCTTATCGTTAAGAAAAATCTCTTTTTTCCACCTATTTAACTGCTGCCATCTTTTTACCGTTATTTTATTTTCTGTATAACTGTTTTTAAACTTTACCTCAGAACAAAAACTGTCAGCAGTAAATCTTACTAATTCATCTTCATTTCTGGTTCTGGCCGGTATGCCAAAAGCAGCATAATATATAGCTTCCAGAAAATTGGTTTTTCCCTGGGCATTATTCCCATAAATAATATTTACGGCATTTTGCAAAGGTAGATTCAAACTGGCATAATTGCGGAAGTTCTCTACTCGCAAATTAGTAATTTTCATAGGATTAGAATATTACTCTTACAGGGGTCACAATATATAAATAATCTTCTTCGCTGATAGGACGAAGGCAAGCAGGACTCAAGGAGTTGTTCATTTCCATAGTAATTCCTTCACTGCCGGCGTTTTTAAGAATATCCATAATATATTTAGAATTAAAAGCAATATTCAGTCCATCACCGGCTGTGGTACAGTCTACAACTTCCTTGCCCTGTCCTAAATCACTGATACCGCTGGTTAAAGTAATATTATCCTGATTAATGGTCATGCGAACGATATTATAATCATCTTTAGAGAATAAAGATACTCTCTGTACAGCTTTTTCCATATCCTGACAGGTAAAAGTAACTTTTGTGGAAAAAGTAGGAGGCACAACACGACGATAATTGGGGAAAGAACCCTCAATCAAGCTGGAAATGATCTTTAAACTGCCGACTTTGACTTGAATCTGTCTGTGCTGCAAAGATAATTCCACATCTTCCGGAATGTCTTTGTTTAAATTGTTGGCAATCTCCTTCAAAAGACGGGAAGGAATTATCATGGAATATTCCGTGTCATCGGTATTATCCAAAGTTACGGTTTTAATAGCCAGTCTATGAGTATTGGTACCAACACAAGTAATACTGTTTCCCTTCTTCTCCATTAAGACACCGGTAAATAACGGACGGCTCTCATCTGTGGAACAAGCATAGATAGTCTTTTTAATCAAATCGCTGATTTTATCTTCAGGAAATACTAATGCTTTATCACCGGCAAATTCAGGAAAAGGCGGATAATCATCTTTTTCCATCAGAGGAATGCTGTATTTACCTTTTTGGGAAGTAATATTGAGTTCAGTGTCTGTATCATTTTTCTCTAAGTATAGGGTTTCTTTATCAAATTTAGCCAAAAGGTCGGAAAAAGATCTGGCCGGAACTAAAATATCTCCGTCTTTTTCTCCTTGGACTTCACAAATATCACTCATAAAGAAATTAACATCCATGGCAATTATTTCTAAAGAATTACCTTGTAGAATTAAATGTATGCCTGAAAAGATAGGGGCATTGGGGCTGGAAGCAATTGCTTTTTTTACGATATTTACCTCTTTAGCTAATATAGTACTTTCACATGAAAATTTCATTGTGTTCCTCCTTAAGGATTTATTATCTATTATCGTTATATTATATAAAAAATAGTATTCGTAGTATTAGGTCCTGTGGATATGTGGAAAAGTGGTTCTAGTAAGCATATTTACTAGTTTTTTTTCAGGTAAAACTTGTAGATAACTTGTTTCCGGTTATTAACATATACACAGATTTTTTCTTTTATGTATTTATACACATCTTTATTAACAGCTTTTCAACAAGTTTATCCCCTGTCTGTTGATAACTATTTTTTTAAACGCTCTCCCATTTCTTCGATAAGAGCCTTTAAATGGGGATCTGACGCCATATCTTTAGATATTTTTTCGCAGGCGTGAATAACTGTTGTATGATCACGTCCACCGAAAAATTCTCCGATTCTCGGTAAGGAATAATCTGTCAGCTCTCTGCATAAATACATGGCAATCTGTCTGGGAAAAGCTACGTTCCTAGTTCTTTTTTTTGCCAGAAAGTCATCTTTTTTGATTTTAAACTTAGCTGCCACCAGCTGCTGAATGGAATCTACCGAAATAATTTTCTGGGCAGAATCAAGATTAAAATCTTTTAAAGCTTTTTTGGTTAAGTCTAAAGAAATAGGTTCCCGGGAAAATTGCGCATAAGCAATAACCTTTGTGTAGGCACCTTCCAACTCTCGAATATTTTTGGTAATAGAACTAGCCATGAGAAGAATAACATCCTTGGGAAATTCTATATCATCTTTTGCTGCCATATTATGTAATATAGCCATTCTAGTTTCCAGGTCAGGTGGCTGAATATCAGCAATTAGACCCCAGCCGAATCTACTGGTTAAGCGTTCTTCCAGTGTATCCAATTCTGCAGGTTTTCTGTCGCTGGTAATTATTATTTGCTTGTCAGCCCGATGGAGTGCCTCAAAAGTATGGAAGAATTCTTCCTGAGTACTTTCTTTTTTTCTTAAAAACTGAATATCATCAATAAGGAGTACATCAATATTGCGGTATTTATTGCGAAAAGCTTCCATGGAGTTATTCTGAATGGAATTAATTAGTTCATTGGTAAAAGTTTCACTGGAAATATAGAGAACTTTCATTTCAGGATTGTTTTTTAAAATCCTATTACCAATGGCATGCATTAAATGCGTTTTTCCCAATCCGGAGGCACTGTACAAAAATAACGGATTATAAACTTTGGCAGGAGCTTCTGCTACAGCTAAAGCAGCTGCATGAGCAAATCTGTTGGAATTACCTATAACGAAATTTTCGAAAACATATTTCCCAACTAAATTAGAGTGAAAAGGTTCTTCTCTGTAAGAAGCAGTGGGTTTTTGTTTAATAGTTGCTATTTCCGTAGGAAAAAGTGAAGCCTGAGGTTCTGGTTTTTCTTTACCGGCCCGAATTTCCAGCTTCATTTCTTTCTGACAAATAGTGCTGATTAGAGCTTCTAATTCGTTTTTATATTTGCTTTCAATCCATTCTTTGGTAAAGGGATTATCAACAATAATCGTTAAAACATCATTAGTGAGTTTAACTGGTTCTGCTGTTTTAATCCATTTAGTATAGCCAAGCTGATCAGAACTGGTTGCTATTTTTTCCAAAAATGTGTTCCATACTTGGGACATATTTGTATTATTCATTTAAACGTCTTCCTTTTTCTTTTAATCGCTTGTATATTATACAACATTTAGCCATAAAAAGAAAAAAAGTTTTTCTGTGCATAATTTTTTTATCTGTGCATAACTTAAATTTATAAATTTGCGAAAAGCCAGTAAATTTCCTGCTTTGCAAAGTTATCCACAAGATGAAGAAAAAATGCTGATGTTATGAACAACTGTGGATAACTTTTTGACGACAGTTTCCCCTTTTGGGCATTTTTTAAGGGGATGAAGTTAGTACATGGTCTGGAAAAAATGTCTTTTAATTTTTTCAGGATGTGGATAACTTAATGGCAAAAAAACGTAAATTTGGAAAAATAGTGTTTTAATGTTGACAGTTTTTAGTTTCTAACTTATAATCTTGATAGCTGTCAAAAGCGGTAGAATACTGTTTTCATTGTTTTTTGACATAAAGATTTGGCAAGGAGGTAGCAGCATGAAGAGAACTTTTCAACCTAATAATACCAGGAGAAAAAGAACCCACGGTTTTAGAGAAAGAATGAAAACCCAGGGTGGAAAACAAGTCTTAAAAAGAAGACGTGCAAAAGGCAGAAAGAAGTTGTCTGCATAATAGGTAAAAGGGCCGCTTCACAGCGGCCTATTTTATGATGCAGGCGGTATAAGTACTTGAAAAAGACTAAAATTGGTAAATTTACAAAATTACAACGAGTAAAGGCTGCTCTTTTATTTCAAAAAATATATAAGAGTGGCCGTTCTGTGGTTGATTCTTATGGGGTTTTCTATATTGTCCCCAGTACAGATGGATATGGCAAGATTGGTCTGGCTGTAGGTAAAAGAATCGGTAATGCCGTTGTGAGAAACAGAGTCAAAAGATTAATGCGGGAAACTTACCGTACTAATCAGGATAAACTTTCTCAGCGTGTATATATTATTTGGGTTGCCCGCCAAAGATTAGCTAATGCAGATTTATCAACCTTTGAGCGTGTATTTAACCGTCTGGCTGCCAAGGCCGGATTGTTAAAGGGAAAATAAGGTAGGTTCTATGAAGCAGATAGCAATTATGCTTATACGTTTTTATCAAAAATGTATTTCACCCCTCTTCCCTCCTCATTGCAGGTTTTATCCCACTTGCTCCCAATATGCTTTGGAAGCTGTGGAAAAATATGGAGTTGTCAAGGGCGGTTTTTTAGCCGTAAAACGGATATTAAAATGCCATCCTTATCATAAAGGCGGCTATGATCCTGTACCTTAAGGATGCAAGCTGCAATGAGTAAAACTAGAGAACAAATTAAGGAGTGATATTTTGGAATTTTTAAGCTCGATGGTACAAGAATTTGTAAAGGTTATTTACAGTTTAACCCAGGCAATTGGCTTTCCCAACTATGGTTTAGCAATTATTATTATGACTGTTTTAGTGAAAATAGTCCTCTACCCTTTGACAGCTAAACAAATAGCATCTACTAAAGCTATGACTGCCATGCAGCCGAAGATGAAAGCTTTACAGGAAAAGTATAAAGATGACAAAGCAACATTAAATGCTAAATTAGGCGAATTGTACAAAGAAGAAGGGGTTAATCCCCTAGCCGGCTGTTTGCCTCTTATTGTGCAGATGCCGATTATGATTGGTATTTTCTATGGTATCAGAGATTTTAATTACATTGGGCCTGCTAACTTCTTATGGATGCAGAGCATTGCCGATCCTGATCCCTATTATATTTTGCCGATTCTTTCTGCTCTGACAACTTTTATTCAGTCCAAGCAGACTATGCCAACCGGCGAAGGTTCTAATGCTGCTCAAGGCAAAGTTATGCTGTATTTTATGCCCATATTTATTGGCTATATTAGTTTTAAATTCCCTGCGGGCCTTGTTTTATACTGGGTTGTTATGAACGTTATGCAAATTGCTCAACAAGCTATTATGACAAGAAAAGCGTAGGATAAACGTAGGATTAGGGGGTAAAGCTATGAAAGTAGTAGAGAAAACCGGAAAAACAGCTGATGAAGCTGTACAAGCAGCTTTAGAAGAGTTAAATGTACCTCGTGATCAAGTAGAAGTTGAAATATTAACGGCATCTTCCAAAGGTTCTTTGTTCGGGCTTTTTGGAGGACGTGAAGCTAAAGTCAGAGTAACATTACGTGACTGTCAGGAAAAAACCGCAACTCCGGCGGAAACTGTTACTGTAGAAAAAGAAGATGCTGCAATAACTCTGAAATCTGATGCACAAGAGCCGGCTGTTAAAACTTCTGAAGTGAATACTGCTGAAAGTGAAGCAGAAAGACAGGCTGCTGTTAACGATGCCAAAGAATTTTTACAAACTTTATTTAAAGCTATGGGTATGGAAGTTGCCATTGAAAAATTCTTTGCTAAGGAAGAAAACGGTACCATGTTTAAATTGCACGGAGATGGGCTGGGAGTCTTGATTGGCAAACATGGTCAGACTTTAGATTCTTTACAGTATTTAACAAATCTGGTAGCTAATAAACACAGTAAAGAAAGAATCCGTATTATTCTGGATGCAGAAAACTACAGAAAACGTCGTCAGGAAACTCTGGAAAGACTGGCTAAGAATCTGGCCTCCAAGGTTAAGAGAAATGGTATCAAGGCAGCACTTGAGCCCATGAATCCTTACGAGCGCAAGCTTATACATATGTCTTTGCAGGATGATACCAAGGTTATAACTTACAGTGAGGGCGAGGAACCGTATCGCAGGGTTATAATTGCGTTGAAGGAAGAATAGAATATAGTACAGTAGAGTGTCAAAGACTCCGGTGATTATTAATCTGCCAGGAGTCTTTTTTTTGGAGGTAATTATGGAAGAGACCATTAGTGCAATTGCCACGGCCTTAGGAGAAGGGGCTGTGGGTATTATCAGAATCAGCGGTCCCAGGGCGCTGGTTTTAGCAAATGCGATTTTTAAGGGAACAGCTCCTTTGAGCTTAAAGGCAGCCAGACATTTGACCTATGGGCATATTGTGGATGAAGAAGGTCATACGGTGGATGAAGTTTTGGCTGTTTTTATGCCGGGACCTCATTCTTATACCGGTGACGATGTGGTAGAAATCCAGTGTCACGGCGGGGTTGAGGCTCTAAAGTGTATTTTGGCTTTAACTTATCGGATAGGTGCCAAACCTGCCGAACCGGGTGAATTTACAAAGCGGGCTTTTTTAAATGGAAGACTGGATTTAACAGAAGCAGAGGCAGTCATGGATATTATTCAGGCTAGAAGCGCCCAAGCTTTGTCTGTGGCAGTGAGAGCCCAAAAGGGACAGCTTTCTCAGCAGGTTAGTAAAATCCGTAATAGTCTTAAAGATTTGATAGTCCATTTGGAAGCAACTATTGATTATCCTGAGGACGATATTGAAGCAGTGACTTATGGGAAAGCAGAAGAGGGCATAAATAATGCTATTGAGGCTATTAATGAATTGCTGACGCACGCTCATACAGGCAGGATTATGCGGGAAGGATTGCGTACTGCTATTGTAGGGAAACCTAATGTAGGAAAGTCCAGTTTATTAAATTGCC
>JALCSJ010000042.1 GCA_022653215.1 Acidaminococcaceae bacterium | reverse complement strand
AATCTCGTCGGATAGTCGGATAGCATCTTCTTTAAATTCTTTATCATAGTTCATTTTGTTAGCCTCCCAAATATATATTAGCATATTTGACGAGTTTAATGACTCTACTTAAATGATACTAGTCCAAAATGTTTTAATCGCTGGAGAACACTCCACAGTGAATGTGCAAGACGATGTTTCAGAACTTATATCTAAGACACCAATGGGTTTTGCGTATCGATGAGTCGAGGCAAAAACGGCGTTATGTATACTGAAGATGAACGTTATAAGATACTCAATCAATATGCTAATGTACCACTGTTCCGCTTATCAACTTCCGGCGTGGGAGAATGTAAAAATATTTTGGGTGGGTATGTGGTTTCCCATAAGTCATCAGGAAAAATTGCCGCAAAGATGCTGGAAGCCGGGTTTAATGGTACAGATTTCAGCACTATACCGGTTAATTTAGACACTCCTCAACAGTATTATTTCAATTGGCAGGTAATAAAAAAATACAATCTTGATGTTAATGCTTTTCCCAAAGAGGCAATTTTTATTAACCAAGAAAAAAGTTTTGTAGAAAAATATTACTACCAGTTTCTTGGCGGTTCTATTGGCATAACTATTATGATGCTTATTTTTGTAGGGTGGAATATGCGCTGCAGCCGCTTAAAATTAAAAGAAGCGAATAACAAACTTCAGATAAAAAACAGAGAACTGGAACAGGCCGGAGCCTATAAAAGTGACTTTTTTGCCAGAATGAGTCATGATATTCGTACGCCTCTCAACGCTGTTATCGGTTTTACTTCTCCGGAACTTAATGAGAATGTTGATGACTGTGAATTAAAATCGAATATAAGCAAAGTTCATGAGGCAGGAAAATATTTATTAAGCATTATTAACGATGTTTTGGATATGTCCAAAATCGCCAGAGGTGAAACAAATTATAATTACAAAAAAGAAAATATTAATGAATTCTTTTCGGGAATTAATACTATCATTGGACCATTTGCTGCTAGCAAGGGCGTAGTTTATCATATTGAAATAGCAGCTAGCAAAGATAAATTTTATATTTGCGATAAAGCTCATTTAGAACAAATCTTTATTAATCTCCTGAACAATGCCGTAAAATTCACACCAAGGGGCGGTATGGTAAGTTTTAATGTTTCTGTAGATCATATGGATGAGGAGAAGGTCTATATGAAAAACGTGATTAAGGATACCGGTATTGGTATGAGTGAACAATTTATTCCCAATATGTTTGAATCCTTCCTTCAAGAAAATGAACAGCAAGAGGGAGGGGTCGGTTTAGGCTTGGCTATAGTAAAGCACTTAGTGGATGGTATGCATGGTACTATAGCGGTTAAAAGCAAAAAAGGCATAGGCACAGAATTTACGGTAATTATTCCTTTGACGCGCTGTGACCAGACAGAACAACTTCGTCAGAAAGAAGGCACTGTATCAGAAGAAATACTTAAAGGAGCTCGGGTGCTGGTATGTGAAGACCAGCTTGTCAATAGACTGCTTATAGAAAAACTGTTAAAGAAAAAGGATGCTATAGTTGAAGTTGCTGATAATGGTAAGCAGGGCGTAGAGATGTTTACTAATTCTGCTCCATATTACTATAATATGATTTTAATGGATATTCGGATGCCGTTTATGGATGGTCTGGAGGCGACTAGAATAATCAGGAAGCTTAATCGAACAGATGCAAAAACGGTGCCAATAATTGCTATGAGCGCCAATGCTTTTAATGAGGATACGGAGAAATCATTAGCAGCCGGCATGAATGCACATATATCCAAACCCATTGAGATTAATAACTTTTATCAAATTTTGGCAAGTAAAATGCTTGCGAACCCAAAAGTGACAGGCACCGATGGGTCAACTTCAGGCTAAACTTAAGAGCCAGAGCCGGCAATGGACATTAGGGGAATATAACAATAAAGGGGGAATTTAAATGAGGCTATGCAAAAAAGTATTGGTGCTTATAATGGTTGTTTTAAGCCTGGCTGTTACATCTTTTGCTGCATCGAGAAGTGAGATGAATATTTCTGAAAGAAATGCTTTGGATGTTTTTTTTAGTAATTTTTCCGAAGCTTTTATGCGGCCCTTTACTTATAATGCCGTCAGTAACAGCGAACTGATTAAGTTTGGTGTGATGCATGTAAGAATAAACAGAAGGGAACTGTTAAGAAACTATGATAATACCTATTGGGCTATACCTGCTCAAGAAGTAGATAATGCTGCATATAAGTATTTTGGCAAGCACATAGTGGCCCAATCGTCCCATGAATATCCTTTGGTTGGCAATGAATATCTTTTGATCAAAGCATCCGGTGAAGGGGTACGCTTCATGCAAATAACCAGCTTAACAGATAATGGTGACGGAAGCTATACTGCTTTGCTAAACGAATACGTTGGTGAATCAGATAATATGCATGCTGTGCAAAAAGAGCCAAATGTATCTTTCTTAGGCGGCTGGAAGGCAGTCATAGTCAAAGCACAGGATAATCCGGAAAGATACAACTTGAAAGAATATCTCAAGCTTTGAGTGGAAATGAATAAGTTTTCAGGAAATAGTCATTTCCTGAAAAGCCGACAAAATAGGCCGGATTAGAAAGGTGTACAATCATACAAAAAGAGCTGTAATACATTGATAAATTTATCATTGCGTTACAGTTCTTTTTTGTTTTAGCGATTAGCAACTTACCATTAATAACGTTATTTACAGTCTAGAGCCACTTGAGCGTAAATGGCAGCTGCCAGAGGTAAAGCATCTTCGTTAAATTGAATGTGGGGATTGTGCTGACCAACACGTTTGTCTTTGTCAGGAATACCTGCTCCCATCATAAAATGGCAAGTTGGCACTTTGTCACTTATAACAGCAAAATCTTCTGATCCCATGAGAGATAAACCATCTTGGAATACCGCCTTGGGATAGATTTTTTTAATACTGGCAATGCCTTGTTCGGTTAATATCTTGTCACAGACTAGGCTTGGTACTTGAGTTAACTTTTCGATTTCTACCTTTGATCTATAAGTAAGAGCTACGCCTTTAGCAACTTCGCTTATTCTGCGAATTAATAGTTCGGTAACAGGCTTTTCAAAAGTTCTGAGAGTACCTTGCATTACAGCTGTTTGGGGAATGACATTAGCTGCATTGCCGGAACTTAATTGTCCTATAGTCAAAGTTGCTTTGGAGGCAGGAGGACACTCTCTGGCAATTAAGGACTGCAAGGCCAGATAAATTTGTACAGCTGTATTAATCGGATCAATACAGTTTTCGGGCTGGGAACCATGACCGCCATGTCCTGTGATATTAATTTTAAAGACATAAGCAGCAGCCATGGGAGTGGGAATACCATAAGCAAAAGTACCAAGGTCAGTAGTAGCAAAAACATGCATGGCAAAAGCTTCATTAACTTTGGGATTCTCTAAAATGCCGTGTTTAACAGCGGCATAAGCTCCCTGAAAGGTTTCTTCCGCAGACTGGAATAAAAGCTTAACAGTAACTTTCAACTGGTCTTCGTGAGCCTTTAGCAACTTTGCTGTTCCCAAGAGAAAGGCGGCGTGCATGTCGTGACCGCAGGCGTGCATACAACCGTTAGTAGAAGCGAAATCCAAACCGCTATCTTCTTTAACAGGCAGGGCATCCATATCGGAACGCAGAAGTAGACATTTAGGACCATGACCGATAGTTGCTACTATGCAGGAACAATCATCGTAAACTTTATAGGACACACCTATTTTTTTTAGTTCATTAGTGACAAAATCAACCGTTTTAGGTAGATTTAACCCAATTTCAGGAATTTTATGAAGATTTCTTCGCCAATTAATTATTTCCTGTGAAAATGACTTTGCTTCTTGATATAGCGTAATGGACATTTTTGTAAACCTCCCTTTTAAAAATATGCAAATATGATACTTCTGTAAAATTCTATCATTTAGATGTAAAACCGTCAATACACATGTTGTATTCACGAAGTATGTTTTGTGATATAATCAATTAAGTCTTTTACATATAAAGGAGGGGAAAGGTAATGGAAGTAATGCAAATAGCAAATAGTTTTCCTATGTGGATTGCCTGTGGCGTACCGGTTCTTTTAGTTGTTGTGCAGGCGGCACTTTTTGCCCGAGATTCTTTTACAGCAGGAAAGGCAATGGGATTAACTGATATACAGTTAAAGAGTGCGGCCCGAAGTAGTGCAATAACATCTATCGGACCATCGATTGTTATTCTCAGCGGCATGCTGTCATTGCTGGTTATGCTAGGCGGACCGGTAGCATGGATGCGCCTTTCCATGATTGGTTCCGTTATGTTCGAATCTTTGGCGGCAGGTATTGGCACCCAGACAGTAGGTGTTACCCTGGGTAGCGACCCGTTGACTCCTTTGGCTTTTACCATGGCCTTGTGGACAATGGTTTTAGGCTCTATCGGCTGGGTTATTTTTGCAACTTTTTCCGCTGATAGAATGAGTGTTATTGAGCAAAAAGTTTCTAAAGGCAATACTGTAATAATGACTACTATCGCTTCAGCAGCTATCATCGGCGTATTTTCTGCCCAATCTGCTGCTAGCCTAGTAAGGCTAAATAAAAATGCTGTTGCCTGCATATTAGGTGGGCTTATCATGGCGGTTATTACTTTTATTGCAGAGAAAAAAGATTCTCATCACTTGCGTGAATGGTCACTGACCATTACGATCTTACTGGCTATGCTTATAACAGCCTTATTATAAAGGAGCAAAAAAATGGATAACGATAAATATTTTTCTCAAGTATATATGCCCAAAATGAACAGATTAGGGAAAATAACCGGTTATCTTGGTGTACTCTTTTCTTTCATTCCTGTTTCATATTTGGCTTGGCAGTATGGTTTGGTCCCTCAAGGTAGCGCTTTGTTTGCTTCCTTCATTACGGCGGCGGCCAGCTTTGGCGTTCTTTGGGTTGTTGAACCTATTTCTTATTTTCCTGTTTTAGGACCTATTGGTACCTATATGGCGTTCCTGTCAGGTAATATTTCTAACATGAGAGTACCCTGCGCATCTATAGCACAAAAAGCAGCTAAAGTGGAACCGGGTACTGAGCAAGGATCCGTGGTTTCGGCAATAGGCATGGCTGTGTCAGTTATTATTAATATTGCGGTTTTAACTGTAGGTGTTGTGCTGGGAGCTTCAGTACTTGAGAAGCTTCCTCCCAATGTAACTCAGGCTTTGAACTTTTTATTACCGGCATTGTTTGGTGCATTGCTGGTGCAATTTGGTTTGAAGTTCAGAAAACACGCCTGCTTTATGCTGGTTTTTGCTATTGCTATAGCTTATGCAGTACGCATTGGTCTGTTTAACTGGTTGCCGGGGGCGGCTAATTATCTGCCTATGTTGTCTACGGTATTTATCAGTATTATCATTGCTTTAATGGTTCATAAAAAGAAAGCGTAGAAAAAATGGATAAGAGACAAGTAATAGAAAGTGTTAACTCTCTGTATACTGAATTAGATGAGCTAAGCAATAATCTTTGGGAACATCCGGAAATTAGCGGCACAGAGCAAAAATCAGCAAAACTTTTTCGGGAAGTTCTACAAAAAGAAGGCTTTAAAATTATTGATGAAGAAGCATTTCCTACTGCTTTTTATGCTGAATACGGCCAGGGAAAACCGGTCATTGCAGTTTTAGGTGAGTATGATGCTTTGCCTAATTTATCACAAAAATGCCAAGGAACAAAAGAACCTGTTATAGAAGGAGCTCCGGGACATGCTTGCGGGCATAACCTATTGGGAACAGCAGCCTTGGGCGGAGCAATTGCACTAAAGCGATATTTGCAGGAAACGGGGAACAAAGGAACAATACGCTTTTATGGTTGTCCTGAGGAAGAAATACTTGTGGGAAAAGTAAAAATGATTAAATTAGGAATGTTTAAAGGATGTGATTTGGCAATTAGTTGGCATCCCATGTCTACTAACATGGTGTTTGAAGGGGGCTATTTAGCTAATACTTCTGTCCATTATACTTTTCACGGAAAGACAGCTCATGCCGCCTTTGCTCCAGAGTTGGGCAGAAGTGCCTTGGATGCTATGGAACTAATGAACGTAGGCGCAAATTACTTGCGAGAACATGTGGTTGATAAGACCCGCATTCACTACAGCAGCTATAGTGGAAAATTCTCTCCTAATATTGTTCCTGATTATGCTGTGGATTGGTACTATGTTAGAGCACCTTTTATGAGTTATGTTCAGGACACGGTACGTCGGTTAAACCTAGTGGCTCAAGGTGCTGCAACAATGACGGAGACTACTGTAGATATTAAAATCGATGGCGGCTGTTGTGAACTGGTTCCTAATGTTAACTTTGCAGATTTAGCATATGCTAATATGAGTAGCATAAAACAAGAAGAACTTTCTCCCGAAGAAAGAAGTATGGCAGAAAAATTAGTGCAGGCTTTGGCTCCGGGGGTTAGCCAAAGGGAACAGGAAAAATATGGTTTTTCCACAAGCATTACTACAGAAGTCCTGCCTCGTAACGCTTGTCAGCAAACAAGCCTCAATAGTTCTTCTGACAGTGGCGATGTGAGCCAGATTATGCCTATGTGTGTTTTCACTACTGCTTGCTGGCCCTTAGGCTGTGCGCCTCATACCTGGCAGGCGGCAGCCGCAGCCGGTTCGGGAATTGGAAGAAAGGGCATGCACTATGCTGCAAAAATCATTGCCGGTATAGGATTCGATCTTTTGAAGAATACGGAACTTGACAAAAAAATAATTGAAGAATTTAAGCAAAAGAGAAATACAAATTATGTTCCCCAGTGCTGAAATTAAAAAAGCTGAAAACAGTAATGTTTTCAGCTTTTTTTGCGTCTGAGTAACAACATAAAAGATAATTCCATCCAGAGATTGTTTTCGTTTATAACACGTCGCAGCTGATTAGTATTTTGAGGCCATAAATAATTTTGCAACTGAGTTATGGATTCTGGCTCTAGTCCAATAATATTCGTACCACTTTTCTTGAATTGAAGAAAAGTGGTTTTTTGTGCTATAATAAAAAGTAAATTTTTTAGGAGGTAAAATTATATGACTATTAAGAAAAGAATTGTTGGTGTAGTTGGTATAGGACATGTAGGTGCTCATGTAGCTTTTACTTTAGGTATGATGGGTGTGGCAGATGAAGTATTGCTCTGCGATAAAAAGCAGGATAAATTGGTAAGCGAGCGTCAGGACCTAATGGATGCAGTGAAATTTATGCCCCATTTAGTTGATTATAGGATTGTGGATTATGCAGGCTTGAAGGATTGTGATGTTATTGTCAACTCTACAGGCAAAATCGAATTGTGTGCTACGGGCAACAGAGATGACGAAATGAACTTTACTGTGGCCCAGGTAGCTGACTATATTCCTAAAATCATGGCCGGCGGTTTTAAGGGAATTTTCCTGAATATTACTAATCCCTGTGATGTTATTACTCATTTGATTGCTGTTAAGAGCGGTTTGCCTAAAGGCCATGTACTAGGCACAGGCACAGGTTTGGATACCTCAAGATTAGTAAGTGCCTTGGCTCAGCAGACAGGACTGGACCATCATTCTTTTACTGCCTATATGTTTGGTGAGCATGGCAATGCTCAGATGGTGCCTTGGTCTTTGGTGAAATTTGGGGGTAAGTCTTTAGACGAATATAAGAATAAACCGCCTTTTGACTTTGATAGAGCAGACATGCAAAAACGTGCTATCGGCGGTGGCTGGGTAACTTATAAAGGCAAGGGCTGCACGGAATATGGTATTTGTTCCGCTGCTGCTTATATGGTTGATGCTATTCTTCATGATTCTAAAAAAATTCTGCCTGCCAGCGTAGAACTGACCGGTGAATATGGAGAAAAAGATATTTTTGCCGGCTGTCCTGCTGTCATCGGTGCCAATGGTGCTGAACAGGTTATGGAATATAATTTGCCGGAAAATGAACTTAAAGAATTTAAGGCATGCTGTACCACTATCAGAAATAATATTGCCAAGGCAGACAACCTTCTCCACAGATAAGAAAAACCTTAAAAACACTATAAGAAAAAACTTGCAAACTGTTTCTCAGCCTAGGTTGAGAAACAGTTTTTGTCTATTGCACATGAACGGGAAAAGGCATATAATGACTCTAATAAATTAAATTATACTTCATTAAGAAGTTATTAATTAAAACTATATAGATTGAGGGGTTAAATTATGGAAAACAATGATGTTTTTCTAACAGAAGCAAAAGAAGTAAGCAAAGATTTAAGTGTGAGAGAATTGGTGGAAGAAGCTATCCGCAATGGAGAAGCAACTTTCTCTGATACAGGTGCTTTGAGAACGGTAACAGGCAAACATACCGGTCGTTCTCCTAAAGATAAATTTATTGTAGATACACCTATGACTCACAATGAAGTCAGCTGGAGCAATAATCAACCTTGCAGTGAGGATACATTTAACAAACTTTATAAAAAATGCCTGGATTATGTAAAAACTCACAAGGTATATGCGACTCAAGTTATTGCCGGTGCAGATCCTAAGTATCAACTAAAGGTAAAATTTATTACTCAATTAGCCTGGCAACAGCTTTTTATTAAACAATTGCTGATTAAAACACAAGAATCATGTGATGCACCTGCAGATTTCACCGTAGTGGTTGTTCCTGACGTAAAGGCTGATCCTAAAGTAGATGGTACCTATTCCGATGCCTTTGTTATTTTGAACTTTGATAAAAAGATTGTATTAATTGGCGGTGGCCGTTATGCCGGCGAATTAAAGAAATCCATTTTCTCAGTTATGAATTTCCTGCTTCCGGAACATGGTATCTTAACCATGCACTGTTCCTGCAATGAAGGAGCTAAAGGCGATGTAGCTTTGTTCTTTGGTTTGTCCGGAACAGGCAAGACTACTTTGTCAGCAGATCCGAACAGGTCTCTCATCGGCGATGATGAACACGGCTGGGGTGCTAACGGTGTTTTCAATATTGAAGGTGGCTGCTATGCTAAGTGCATAGATCTCACCGAAGAATCAGAGCCGGAAATTTACAGAGCCATTAAGTTCGGTGCCGTAATGGAAAATGTTATTGTGGATCCTAAGACAGGTAAACCGGATTATTCTGATGGCAGTCTGACACAAAATACCAGAGTTGCTTATCCTTTGGACTACATTCCTAACGCTAAGTTACCCAGCATTGCTACTCATCCTAAAAACATTATTTTCTTAACTGCTGATGCTTTTGGGGTATTGCCTCCGGTAGCCAAGCTGACCACTGCTCAGGCTATGTATCATTATTTATCCGGTTATACCAGCAAGGTTGCCGGTACAGAAACAGGTATTGTAGATCCGGAGACTACTTTCTCCATTGGCTTTGGCGAGCCATTCCTGCCTTTGTCTCCCTTGATTTATGCTAAGCTTTTAGGAGAACGTATTAATGAATACAAAGCTAATGTTTATTTGGTAAATACCGGTTGGAGCGGCGGCGTTTACGGTGTAGGCAAGCGTATGAAACTGGCTTATACCAGAGCTATAATTACTGCTATTTTCGCTGGAACTCTTGGCCAGGCCGGCTGGGAAAAGTTACCTATTTTTGATGTAGAGATTCCTAAGTCCTGCCCTGATGTGCCTGCTGAAATTCTCAATCCTAAGAATACCTGGCAGGATAAGGCCGCTTATGATGAATATCTTCATAAACTGGCTTTGCGTTTTAATGAAAACACCAAGAGGTTTGCCCAAGATGTAACTCCGGAAATTTTAGCAGCCGGACCTAAGATTTAAAAAGTTAAACTGTTCAATGTAGAACATGAAAGACCGTAGAAGAAAATTTTCTGCTACGGTCTTTTTGTAATGTGATATAATTAATAGACTTATTTTTTTTTAGGAGAAGTGCTATGAAGAGGATAATTTGCGAAAATCAGGAGAAAACAAAAGTTTTGGGAAGACAGTTGGGAAGTCTGCTTCAAGAGGGAGATGTGCTATGTCTTACAGGAGAACTAGGTGCAGGAAAAACCTTTTTGACTACGGCCATGGCTGAAACTTTGGGCGTGGAAGCTAAAGATGTTACTAGTCCTACTTTTTCTTTGCTGAATATTTATCATGGAACCAAATATGTTTTAAAACATTTTGATTTGTATAGACTGAACAGAGAAGAAGAATTAGATGACATTGGTTTTTACGAATATGCCGGCGGTGATGGTATTACTTTCATTGAGTGGGCTGAACTTTTTCCGGATGCTATGCCTGAAGAACATTTAACCATTCGTATTGAGAATCAGGGAACAGGCCGCAAGATTACTTTAGAGCCACATGGTAAACGTTATGAAGAAATTTGTGAGAAGGTGTAGATAATGCTGACATTAGGAATAGATACTGCTACTAAAGTATGCACAATAGCTTTAATCGATAAAGAAAAAATTCTGGCTGCCTATGAAATTAATATGGGCATGACCCATTCTGAGGGTCTGGTGCCGCAAATGGACCAGCTTTTTCAACGCACGGGAATTGCTAAAAAAGATTTGGAATTAATAGCCGTGAGCAGGGGACCGGGGTCATTTACCGGACTGCGAATAGGCTTGGCTACCGCCGAGGCTATGGCTTATGGACTGCAAATTCCAATGATTGCAGTAAGTACCCTGGAAGTTTTGGCTTACAATCTTCCTGTAGATAATATTCTTTTAGCACCTGTGCTGGATGCCCAAAAAGGGAATTATTACGTAGCTCTTTATGAATGGCATAAAGGTGAATTACAGGAAGTAGCTCCAGTTACAATTATGCCTGGTAAAGAGTTATATGGGTTCCTGGAACAATACAATAAAGAAACAGTGCTTTTGGGAGAATGCGATAAATTAATTATTCCTGAAAACGAAAATATTAGTCTTGCTCCCTTGTGGAACAGATTACCCCGTGGTTCTGCTGTAGCTCTCTTAGGGGAGAAGTTGCACAAGGCTGGTGGGGATATGGATTATTTTGGGACTGAACCTTTTTATATCAGAAAATCGGAAGCCGAGGAATTATGGGACAAGAAACAACAAAAAAAATAAGGCTCATGACTAGGACGGATATTCCGGCGGTCATGGAATTAGATAAAGAAGCCTTTCCTATCCAATGGCCTCTGGCAGCCTGGGAAGAAGAATTAACTAAGCATGGTGACAGTTACCTTTGCTTAGAAGTTGACAATGTTTTAGCAGGCTATGCGGGGTTCTGGTGGGTTTTAGACGAGGTCCAGGTAACCAGAGTAGCTATTGGCAAAGCTTTTCGTGGGCAAGGTTTAGGAGCTTTTCTCATGGAAGGAGCCAAAGAGCAGGCTCAAAAATTGGGCAGTCACTTTATGACTTTGGAAGTTAGAGAAAGCAATACAGGAGCCAGAAAGCTTTACGAAAAGCTGGGATTTAAGAGCCTTGGTATTAGACCTCACTATTATGAGAATAAAGAAAACGCCGTTATGATGGAATGGCAGTTTAAATAGGGATGAGAAAATGACAGAAAAAGACGTGTATATTTTAGGTATTGAAAGCAGCTGCGATGAAACTGCAGCTTCAGTTGTAAAAAATGGCAGGGAAGTTCTTTCCAATGTTATATCTACGCAGATTCCTATTCATAGGAAATTTGGGGGAGTAGTACCGGAAATTGCTTCCAGAAAACATATTGAACATATTATGCCGGTTATGAACAAAGCTCTGACTGACGCTCATGTGACACTGGACCAGGTTGATGCTATAGCTGTGACCTACGGACCGGGACTGGTGGGAGCTCTTTTGGTAGGATTGTCTGCTGCTAAGGCTTTGGCTTTTGCTTTAGATAAACCATTAATTGGTGTGAATCATTTGGAAGGTCATGTGTTTGCTAATTTCCTGTCAGGAGAAAATTTAGAACCGCCTTTTTTGGCACTGGTAGTTTCCGGGGGACATACTTCCTTGTTAATAGTAGAAGACTATAATACTTTTAAATTATTGGGTCAGACTAGGGACGATGCAGCAGGAGAAGCCTTTGACAAAATTGCCCGTTTCATGGGACTGCCTTACCCCGGTGGACCGGAAATCGAAAAACTGGCGGCAACCGGCAATCCGGACAGCATTGAGTTTCCTAAACCTATGTTGCCGGGTACTTTTGATTTTAGTTTTAGCGGATTAAAATCAGCTGTTATTAATTACATTCATGGTATGGAACAACGTGGGGAAACTATAAATAAAGCTGATGTGGCCGCATCTTTTCAGAAAACTATTGTAGCGGTACTGGTGGAAAAGAGCAAACAGGCCATAAAGGAAACTGGATTAAAAGAAATCGTTCTGGCCGGGGGCGTTTCTGCTAATAAAAATTTGCAGGATGCTTTGGCTAAAGGCGCTGCGACCGTAGGTGCCAAACTGGTTCATCCTACTAAAATTTTGTGTACTGATAATGCTGTTATGATTGCTACAAGAGGTTACTATATGTTTAAGCATGGTGACCGTAGTGCATATACTTTAAATGCGGAGCCTGCTTTAAAGCTAGGAGAAAAATAATGCCGGAGAAAACTTTTACTAAAGACCAACTCCATATTTTACATAATTGTGAGGCCGGAGCAGATTTGGCGTCGGATATTGCTCATGCCAGGGTAACGATTTATTTGCCCGGCATTGATGACAAGAGCTTTTATATCTATGCACAATCTAAACCATCTACTCAGTTTATTACCCATGCAGTTAATATGACCGGTCGTACTGTCAGACGCGTGGAAGAACCTCTTGTGGACAAGTGTTATACAACAGGAGTAGTCGTTCGTGGTAAAAGAGAATGGGGCTTGGGAGAATTTGCCAATACGGAAATTTATCCTTTGTTTGATAACAGGCATCATGTTTTTGCTGTAGTTGGGTTTGCAGGAGGCAGTGGCCGTGAGGACGATATTTCCGAGCATATTTTTGCCAGTGCTGCCATGCAGTTTTTGTTAGGCATTAATCCTGCCAAGATGCAGGGTAATGATAACTACAAGCGGTTGTCTTCTAATGATGGAGTTATGATTATTGATAAAGATATGCGTATTTTGGCGGCAAATAACAACGTCAAACATATTTTTTCTATTTTTGGTTTTACAGATATTATCGGGAAACGTGTAAACGGTCCTAAGTTTAGCTGGCCTCTGATTGGTATGACACTGCAGACGGGTATTGCTGAAAGCAAGGAAATGACAGAACAGGGTCTCAGACTTCTTCTTCGTGTTATTCCGGTAGTGAGTAATCCGGAAGCAGATTTAGCCATTGCGGTTTTAACTGATGTGACGGCTCTTAGGGAAAAAGAAGAAGAACTTCATATTCAGTCTGTGATTATTAAAGAAATTCATCATAGAGTAAAAAACAATTTGCAGACAATAGCATCTCTCTTACGGCTTCAGGCCAGACGTACTGATTCTAAGGAAGCCAAAGTAATTTTGCGGGATGCAATTAACAGAGTCAATAGTATTGCTACAGTTCATGAATCTTTATCCAAACAGGATGCAGGAGAAATTGATTTATCTGCAGTAATCAAAGATATTTATCATGGGGTTTTAACCAGCATGGTAGCTCCTGATTTACATTTGGAAACAAATTTCGACGTGGATAAAACCATAATTTCTTCGGACAAAGCTACCAGCGTAGCATTGATTCTCAATGAACTATTGCAAAATTCCATTGACCATGGATTTTCCGGACGTTCTCATG
>JALCSJ010000041.1 GCA_022653215.1 Acidaminococcaceae bacterium | reverse complement strand
TAAGAATGATAAAGATTTGTTAAATCCTCCATCTTTGCCATTAACTCTATTTGCAGTGACGAAGCTCTGTCAAAGTCTTCGTTCTTAATAGCATGAGCTATTTGCGTAAACAAGCTGGTACTATTCATGGTGTCCTGAGCTATTTCTGTGCGAAGATTAACGACCTGCTTCCACATTTTGTCATCCCACTCTTTATTAACATCATCAGCAGCATGCAGCTTTTTCATTCTGGTAATATCTTCAATATAACCTGGGATAAGATGTTTCAGCAATTCTGTCTTCCATCTGGCCAAAGCTCCTTCCATAAAGGAATGAACAAAAATCGGCTTCATGGTGCCACCTTTTGTTAAAACTGCTGTTTTTTCCGGGTATTTTTGGAATGCTTCCATATTTTCCCATACAGTAGCAGGTGGTTTACCGAAAAGTTTTGCTCTGGCTTCTTCGGTGAAGTCCTCGAAAACATCGGCTTCTGTACGATATTCTCTATTAGTTTCCAGATAGAAACTCTTTTCTCCGCTCTTTTTGGAAATATCCTTTTCTAATTCTTTCAAACTCATGCCTGAATTTATCGCAGCAACAATACCATCCAGAGCAGCAAGGTAAAATACCGCTATTGCTAAATAAGTGTTAGTAAAAGGATTGGGTGATCTCATTTCAATACGAGTAGCTTTAGGATTATCAATATCCCTTACTAAACCTGCCAGTACTGTACGATTACGAGAAGGAATAGAAGGAGCAAGGCCTAAGGAAGTCACTATACAAATAGGTGCTTCGAAACCTGGTTTCAACCGTTTGAAAGAATCAATGGTAGCTGAAATAAAAGGATTTAAAACCTCGTAGTTTTTCAATAAACCCATCATAGCCCCATAACCAACTGCGGAAAGGAAATCTTCTTTCATATTGGCCGGTGACATTAAATTAATAATTTTCCCGTTTTTCATTTTCGCTGCCAGGCCAACATGAACGTGCTCGCCGCTGCCGGCAACCCCAAGAATAGGTTTGGCCAGAAAAGTTGCCTGCAAACCATTCATTCTGAATACTTCTTTAACTAGTGTTCTGGCCAGAATCTCATTATCAGCAGTTTGCAGCCCGCTGGAGAATTTCCAATCCAGTTCCAGTTGTTCCATAACATGAGTCATATGACCGGCTGTATCCATTTGCCCACGAACACCGCCGCATTCCTTATGACCCATTTCCGGTTCCAGTCCGTATTGGCCTAAGGTCGTAACAGCTTGTTCCAAGGCAGTACGAACATTGCCTCTGGTTCTTTGCCAATACTGCTCCTGAAGCATTTGAGAAGAAGACAATGCCTCAATAGGCACATCCTCTGTAGGAGATTTTACCCAAAACTCTAATTCTGTAGCACAAGTATAAACAATATCTTCAATTTCTTCCGTATTAATATGTTCCAAACCGGGAATACTTTTTTTGCTCTTTAGCAGTTCCTTTAACTGCCCCTTCACATAATAAAGAGTTTCCTTTAATATATGTCTTGAATCAACGAATACACCATCATGAAGCAGGAAACAAGGAATACGTAATGTTCCTACCATTTTTCCGGTTACAGAATCAAAATGTTCATAATTGTAATCAACATACCAATTAACACTTAAATCAGCAATCATGTCTACTCTGGCGTTATTCAGCGAAGCGATACCGGGCAAAACAACGGAAGACCCATCAGTCTGAGCTGCATGTTTATAAAGAATAGTCTCCAAGTTCTCCAGAAAATTAGCAATAGGCACCTTTTCGTCAGTATCATTGCCGGCAAAATCAATACCCATAAATGAAACAAACATAATTTCCGGATGTTCTTCCAGTACAGCCCTTAATTTTTCCGGTGTGTGTTCTTCTGTCTTAATAACATAAATCAAATCATTTTCGTACATTCTCTTACCCCCTCATTAACTAAAATACCAATATCTTTCATATTATAGCACTAAAGAGTAGTATTTTTCTACTAGATATAGTAGTCAAATAATTTTTCAATTATATAAATTGCAAAAATGTAAAGTTTTAAGCATTTTTGCTGAGTATTTTCCGATAATTTTTCTTGTTTTTCATTTTTTGTGGTATAATATAAGATACTTTATGAAGATTTTTATGGACAATTAGGAGTTTTAATTATGCGAACAGTTAATTATGATAATAACCGGAAGAGAACTTTCGGAAACAAAACAAACAAAAAGAGGTCGATTATGGGAACTATTTTTTCTGCATTACTAGCTCTTGTTATGGTAGGTTTTCTATCTGTAGCCGGTTTTTTCGGCTTGGCAAAATTCACTACTTCCAATATGCTGACCAAAGATATGGTTCAAGCAGCTTCATCCCAGTTTTTCGATGCCAAAGGCAATCTTTTATGCACCGTTGATTCTGAGGAAGACCGGTTGCCTGTACCTTTTGCTAAGGTTCCAAAGAATCTGCAAAACGCTTTTTTAGCCGCTGAAGATATTCGTTTTTATGAACACAGCGGTGTAGATTTTCGTGGTATTGCCAGAGCTATTTATACTAAAATCGCTTACAACGAAGTACAAGGTGCCAGTACAATTACTCAGCAGCTTGCCAAAAACTACTTTCTGACTCAGGAACGAACCATGACCAGAAAGATTCACGAAGCTTTCATTGCCTTACAGTTAGAACAAAAGTACAGTAAACAAGAAATTTTTGAAATGTACATGAATCAGATTTACTTTGGTCAAGGAGCTTATGGTGTAGAAACAGCCGCCAACACTTATTTTGGCAAACATGTCCAAGATTTAAATCTGGCAGAATGTGCTATGATTGCCGGTCTGCCCAAGAGTCCCAATTATTATTCCCCTTTGGCTAATCCTAAAGCAGCTGTTGCCAGACAAAAAACTGTTCTGGAACAAATGTATAAGTATAAATTTATTACCAAGGACCAAATGGACAAGGCTTTAAAGACTAAATTAGTATATAAACGTCTGACTACGTCCCTTGGTTCTAAGAAATATTTCATTGATTACTGCATTCAACTATTAATCGACCAATATGGCCCTGATGCAGTTTACAAGCAAGGCCTTAAAGTTTATACAACTCTTGATCCTAAGATGCAGGCGGATGCAGAAAAAGCCGCTGCTCTTACGCCTACCTATTATACTGACAAAAACAAGCTTAAGCAGCCCCAATCTGCTCTTGTAGCCGTAGATCCCAAAACCGGCTTTATAAAAGCCATGATTGGCGGACGTGGTACCGATCAATTTAATAGAGCTGTATTGGCAGAACGCCAGCCTGGTTCTTCCTTTAAACCCTTTGTTTATCTGAATGCTTTGGAACAGGGTGCAACACCAAATACTATGATTGATGACTCTCCTATTAAAGGTGACTGGAATCCCCAAAACTATGACCGTCGCTTTCACGGAAAAATCACCATGCGTACTGCTCTTACTTATTCCTATAATGTTCCTGCTGTTAAGATATCCAACCAATATGGCAACGATAAAGTTGTAGCCTTGGCTAAAAAGCTTGGTATTACCACTTTGGTAGAAGGCGGTGCCCAAACTGATGCTAACCCAGCTATGGCCTTAGGCGGTCTGACTCATGGTGTAACACCTCTGGAAATGGCCGGTGCTTTCGGCGGCCTTGCCAATATGGGACAATTTAACAAACCTGTTGCTATATCTAAGATAGTTGATAGAAACGGCAAGGTTATCTTTGAATATAAACCCAATCCCGTTCAGGTCTGCAAACCTGCCAGTGTCTATATGTTAGTCAATATGATGCAAGATGTTATGAGACATGGTACTGGTACTGGTGCTGCTATCAGTCGTCCTTGTGCCGGCAAAACCGGTACAACAAGCGAATATAGGGATGCCTGGTTCGTAGGCTTTACACCGAACTTATCCACTGCTGTATGGATTGGTGACGATAATAATGATCCTTTAAGCGGTATGACCGGCGGCGGCGAACCGGCTACTATCTGGCATGCCTTTATGGCAAATGCCGTTGATGAATTACCTGTTGAAGACTTTAAGAGGCCGGATAACTTTAAGATGCCTGCCCCGGTTAGAGACGAAGGTAAAAAAGAAGAGAAAAAAGACACTACTAAGAAACCAGCTGAGGATAAGAACAAGAAATCTACCAAAAATACAGATGAAAGCATCAGTACAGGTAAGCTCCCCGGTGGTTCAGAAGGTTCTGTGCCAAGACCTCCCAGCTCCGAGAACAGAAATACAGCTTTGCCAAAGCCTGTAAGACCTCCTTCTAAAAACAGATAAATAAAATATTAGGGACTGTAACGTAATGACCGGAAGTCATTGTGTTACAGTCCTTTATCTTTGTTGTAGTATACTATATTATCATTTTTATTATGCCTAATATTAGATTTCTTATATTGGCAATTTACTTAGCTCCTATGTTATAATTACGCTAAGGGTAATTAGAAAGAGTTTTATTAAAAATTCTTCAAGGAGGAAGAAATGGAAAATAGTACACCTGTAAAAATTGTAGAAACAGTTTTAAGAGATGGTCATCAGTCAATTTGCGCTACTCGTATGCGTACCAAGGACATGCTCCCTGTATTGGAGCAATTGGATGATGTAGGCTATTATGCTCTGGAAATGTGGGGCGGTGCTACGTTTGATTCCTGTATGCGTTTTTTGAATGAAGACCCTTGGGAAAGACTACGCACTATCAGACAACACGTTAAGAAAACAAAGTTACAAATGTTGCTGCGTGGCCAAAACATTTTAGGCTACAATCACTATGCAGACGATGTGGTAACAGAATTTGTAAAACGCAGTGTTGCTAATGGCATTGACATTGTAAGAGTGTTTGACGCTTTTAATGATCCACGTAATCTGGAATGTGCCATGAAAGCAGTTAAAGCAGCCGGTGCTCATGCACAAGGTGCTTTTGTTTACACCATTAGTCCCTATGCTAAAGATAGCGACTATTTAAAACTAGCTAAAGAAATGGTAGAAATGGGCGCAGATTCTATCTGTATCAAAGATATGTCCGGTCTGTTGGCTCCTTATGCTGCTTATGATTTAGTTAAAGCTTTAAAGAGTGAAGTAAGTGTTCCTATTGATGTACATTCTCATTGTACAAGCGGCATGGGCAGCATGACTATTCTTAAGGCTATTGAGGCCGGTGCTGATATGGTTGATACTGCGTTATCTCCTTTCTCCATGAGTACTTCCCACTCTTGCACAGAATCTTTGGTTGATACCTTGACCGGTCGTCCCAGAGATCCTCACATTGATATTAATAAACTGTATCCCCTTGCTGAGTATTTTACAAAAGTAAAAGCTAGTTTGGCAAAAGACTTTAATCTTAATACTAACATTGGTATTAACCCTCAAGTTCTTTCTTTCCAAATCCCCGGTGGTATGCTTTCCAACTTAAAGAAGCAGCTGGCAGAACAAGGTGCAGCAGATAAATATGATGCTTTACTAAAAGAAATGCCCAAGGTTCGGGCTGATTTAGGTTATCCTCCCTTGGTTACTCCTTCCAGCCAGATTGTTGGTTCTATGGCTGCTTTGAATGTTATGGTAGGCCGCTATAAGATGATTCCTAAAGAAGTCAAAGACATTGTCCGCGGTAAATACGGCCGTACTCCCGGTCCTATCAGCGAAGAGCTGAAGGCTATGATTTTAAAAAACGGAGAACAGCCTATTACCCATCGTCCTGCTGATGATATTCCTCCTCAAATGGATAAAATGAGAAGCGAGTTGGCTGCTAAGGGTTATCCTAATGCCAGTGAAGAAGATGTGCTTTCTTATGCATCCTTCCCTGATGTAGCTTTGAATTTCTTCAAGAACAATAGATAATACAAATACAAAAAAGACTAGGAAAAATTTTCCTAGTCTTTTTTATTACAGTAAATCTCCGAAGATAGAATGACCGATGAATTCCCGCATAATAGAATTATTGGGTACAGCTTTTTCATCAATAGACAGCACCAGATTAAGCATAGAAAGAAGCCTCTGAGCCTCTAAATACGCTGTTGATTCTGGCTGAATAGCCCTTAACAGCGGTTCTGCATATTTTTTGAAAACCGCAAATTCATAAACCAAAGTAGTGTTAAACATTACATCAGCATCTTCACTAAAGGGGAAAATATACTTTTCCTCTCCTGCTCTGACTTTGCTCCAGGTTTGCAGGGTTTTTTCTGCATCATGGGCTCTAAACTGGGAATCTCTGACCATTCGCCGCAATAAACGCATATCACTGGTAGGAATACGATTATAGTCGTCAAAAGATAAAGGTGTTAAAGCACTGATGTAAATTTTCGTTTTTTGCTCTCTTGGCACAACTACTGATAACTTTTCATTTAGACCGTGGATACCTTCCACTACCAATACACCATTGTCACCTAAATTGATTTCCTGACCACGATATTCTCTTGTTCCCGACTGAAAGTTGTAGCGAGGAATTTTAACTGTTTCTCCGGCTAACATACGCTTTAAATGATCATTAAACAAATCTAAATCCAATGCTTCCAAACATTCAAAATCATAGCTGCCATCAGGCAATCTAGGACTGTCTTTACGTTCTTTAAAATAATTATCCAAAGAAATAGGCATAGGATTCAGGCAATTAACTCTCATTTGTACTGCCAGTCTTTGAGAAAAAGTAGTTTTTCCCGAAGAAGATGGCCCGGCAATCAGCACCAGCTTTACTTTATGTCCTTCCGCTGCCACCGTATCGGCAATTTCTGCAATACGTTTTTCGTGCCTAGCCTCACAGATTTGAATAATACCCCGACTATCGCCCTCTGTAATATATTTATTCAAAGTAGCTACAGTGGGACACCCAATACTATGACCCCATTTTTCTGCTTCTGCATAAACTACCGACAGTTTTGGGCTATCAACAAACGGCTCGACTTTACTGTAGTCATGTTGATTAGGACAACAAACCAAAATTCCTTTGTGATAATTTTCCAAGGAAAATTTATCAATATAACTAAGGTTGGGCACCATAGGACCAAAGAAATAAACCCATTCATTTTTTAATCCATAGTATTTAATCTTGGTTTCCGGAGCTAAAACATCCAGCAGTGGTGCTGAATCAGGAACAAGCTGAGGTTTGAGAAAGCGTGATGCTTCCTCTTTGGTCGTAACTTTATAAACAATAGGTTCTTTGTCACTGACCATTTTTCTCATACATTTTTCCACATCAGCCAAATCATATTTGCTTAAAACGATTTTATTTTTTACATCACAAAACAAGGCATCCCCAAAAGAATTTTTTACCTCAATTTCTACTTCCGGCCTCATAGTGTGCATAGCTACAATAAAAGCATAAAGCAGACTTCGTCTATATACTCTGGTTCCTTCAGCTGTGGATACATCTATGAAATCAACCCGGCAATCGTGAGTAAGCACTTCTTGTAAATCTGTTCCCTTCCCATCAACAATTCCTTCTACAATTACCTCTTTATGCGTTGGCTGAAATTCTTCGGCCAAGGTTAAAAGAAGCGTCCCCTCAGGATATTCTTTTATTTTCCCCGTTGGACAAGTGATTTTTAGCATTTAGGAACTCCTTACAATTTTTATTTTTCGACTGCGTCAATAGCAGCTTTAATCTTAGCTGCCATGCCTTTGACTTTCTTAGTGGAAATTGCGCAGACAGCTACTCTCACGCCTGCTGCCAAAGGAACGGCAAATATGTTGTCTTCATGGAGTTTATCACATACTGCTTTAGAATCCTTGCAGGGAATAGAAATGAAGAATCCGGCAATATAGGGAACCATCTTTAATCCACATTCCTTAGCTTCTTTAGCAAATAAGTCACCCCGTGATTGAATCAAGCTGTAATAATGAGCTCTTTCTTTGCGAATGTCCTCTTTCATAGCAGGATCCGTTAAAATACTAACCAATGTCTGCATAGCGCCATGGTTAATATTGGACCAGGTAGCCCGGCTAGTATATTGGTTAACATCTGCAAATTCCTGGCTTTGTTCTTCACTGGCAGTTACATTAATGAGAGCACCACAACGTTGTCCATACATAGTATATCCTTTAGACAGGCTATAAGCTACTAAGCCAATAATATTTTCCGGTAAGTCAGAAAGATTCTTGAACACTTTACGGACTTCTTCTCTTTCTCCGGCATAGTCAATATATGCCACATCAAGAACCAGTGTTACTTTCTTTCCATTGTCAGCAGTAGCTTTTTTCAACATAGCAATAACATTTGCGATATCTTCAGAAGTAAGACTATAACCGGTGGGATTATGGGCAGGAGTATTTATAATAACAACAAGGCTGTTTTGCTTTGTCAATATTTCCGTTACTTTTTCTGTCAAAGCCGGAAGATTATATTTATTGTCATCTGTCAACATCTTGTAAGTAGCAAGTTTACGATTCATATCCCGGCAAAATACTTTATAAGGTCCCCAGTACCAGTCAGATGTTAAAACAGTGTCACCAGGTTCAGAATAGTTCCAGATAGCATGGTGAATAGCACCACTGCCACCGGCCGTAGCTACTGCTTTAATATAACCTTTAGGTCTGGATTCACCAAAGCAATCATCCTGTACTAATTTTAAGAAATCAGGTAAACCTGAGATAGGCGCATAAGAAAAATACATATCATCTGTTAAACTACGGAAAGCTTTGTCAACAGTTGGCAAAATAACCAATTTCTCATTATCATCCAAAATAGCACCAATCGTGGCGTTAACAATATTTTCTGCTCCTACTTTAGCTGCGGCAGCTTTAGCTGCAGCTGAGGCTCCAAAAATATTATCCTTTGCGGCTTTCCCAATAGCGTGATTTGCAACACTGTGCATTGTCATACAATCTCCTCCTTTAGTCTCCCGTGCATAATGTATCTCTTGGTAATTCTATAAGTTTATCTTTATATTATTACATTATTTCTGCCATTGGTCAACCCAATTCCCTGATTAATGTATACTATATACCTTATTTTACATATACAATGCTTGCTCCTGAACCACCTTCATTCTGAGGTGCTTCAAGGACTTTACTTACTGACCTGTGTTCCTTTAAATACGCTAACAGGCCGGCTCGCAGCATACCTGTTCCCTTACCATGAATCAGGCGGAAAGAATCCATCCCGGATAAAAGAGCATTATCAATCTCTTTGTCTACATAAGGAATAGCTTCATCAACGGTTTTACCCCTTACATCTATCTCATTCAAGGTTTCCTGGGCTTTTTTTACAAACATGGTATGGCTTTCACTTGGCTTATTTCTCTTAATATTCCTCTTGTTGCTGAAAACAGGTGGAGCTTTAATCAACAGGCAATCTTTCATAGGCAGAGTCATTTTCATACTGCCTATTGATACCACTATTTCATTACCCTTAATTGCTTCAATTATGCCCTTTTGTCCAATTCTCTTAATATAAATATGTTTACCTAAAGCAGCATTTCCTGCTGTTAATCCCTGGCCTTCCGGCACAGGCTTGCCTTCCATGGCAAAACTCTTGTTAAGTCCCTTACGGCTTAGGCTGGCCAGTTCTTCTACTTTGGCATCATCCACTAAACTCTTATTGGCCCTTAGCTCTTTTAAAATCGACGTGCTCTCTCTTCTGGCGCTGCGATAAATATCATCGGCTTCTTCTCTGGCCTTGCGCAATATGTCGTTACGACGTTTGGACAAATCAGATTTTTGTTTATTTAATTCATTCTTTAGTTGTTCAGCTTCCAACCGGAGATTTTCAATATCCCGGTTACGCATCTCATATTCCCGTCGTTCCCCTTCCAAGTTTTGCAAAACATTTTCCATATTAGCATGTTCTTTGCTAATTAGGCTCTCCGCCTGAGAGATAATTTCCGGTGCCAGACCTAAACGCTTACTGATATAGAAAGCGTTACTGCTGCCCGGAACTCCCATAAGTAAACGATAAGTAGGACGCAAGGACACTGGGTCAAATTCTACACTGGCGTTTTCCATTCCTTGGTGTTCAAAAGCAAATGTTTTTAATTCACTATAGTGAGTAGTCACAAGTGTTAAAACATGCCTGTTAAATAAATATTCCAGCATGGCCATAGCCAAAGCTGCACCTTCCGTAGGGTCAGTACCAACACATATTTCATCTACAAGTACTAGGTCACCTTCTTGTACTTGAGAAAGAATTTCCACCATGTTTTTCATATGTCCGGAAAATGTTGATAAGCTTTGCTCTATACTTTGCTCATCACCAATATCCGCATAGATACCCGTAAATACCGGAAGTTTAGCCATTTTGGCAGGAACACACAACCCGGCCTGAGCCATAAGAGCGAAAAGTCCCACTGTTTTCAATGCTACGGTTTTACCACCGGTATTAGGACCGGTAATTAAAAGTGTGGAAAATTTATCTCCCAATGTAATATCTAAAGGCACTGCTTTTTCTTGATCCAATAATGGATGCCGGCCGGCAAGAATATCAACTTTACAACTGGAAAGCAACATAGGTCTGACAGCTTTTTGTTTATCCGCAAGATATCCTTTGGCTGCAATTAAATCCAACTGAGCCAAAATTTTCAAAGAGCCGCTAATACCATCTGCTTCAGCTCCTACGTTTTCCGAAAGATTCCTAAGGATTCTTTCTACTTCTTCTTTTTCTTCCGACATGTATTTTTTAATATCATTATTTAAATTTACAACTGCCATTGGCTCAATAAAAAGCGTAGCACCGCTTCCTGACTGGTCATGAACTACTCCGGGAAAATTGAATTTATATTCCTGTTTAATAGGAATAACATATCTGTCTTCACGCATGGTAACTAATTGATCCTGAAAGTATTTCTGATAATCCGGGGAACGGAGAATACTGTCTAATTTTTCTTTGACTCTCTGCTTAGCTACAACGATGCCGGTCCGTAACCCTGCCAGTTTATTGGAAGCACTGTCTTTTATTTCTCCTTTTTCGTCAATAGCACTGTTCAATTGCTTTTCCAACCGGGGAAACATTGCCATATTATTCCCATATTCACCTAAAGAAGGTACTTCCGCAGCCACTTCAGATAAAAACATTTTCACCTGTCTAATAGCAATAACGGTGCCTGCCACTTCTTGTAAAGCAGGCATATCCAATACTCCCCCTACTTTGGCCCTCTTAACTTGTTCAGTAATATCAGCAGCCCCGCCCAGTGGCAGCCGTTTGCCTTCTGCTTGGAGACGCATAATTTCTGCGGTCTCTTCCTGCATGGCTTTTACCGCAGCAAAATCAGTTGAACTGCGCAGGTCTTGAGCCAGTTTTTTCCCCAATGAGGTTCCTGCCTCATTGCCTAAAGCATTTTTAATTTTATCGAATTCCAGAACTTTTACTGCAAATTTTGCCATTATAAAACTCCTCTAAAATAGTGTCCTCTGGTAGTATGCGGTATATTTTCCTCTACCTTTTCTTCCCCATTTAAGACATTTCTATACAACATTACCAATTCTCTCAATTTATCCAGACTAAAGCTCCGTCCGTCTATACGCAAGGTGTGAACACCTATTTTAGCCATTTGTGCCAAATTAGCTGCCATGGAAAGAGAATGTCCATTTAAAATATGAGTGCGTCCAAACTGATCATGCTTTAAAGGAAAATGTTCCTGTTTTCTATCCTGCAAAAATGTTTCCTGCCGGCAGTGAAAAGAGCAACTGCCACTTTGAAGATTTCCTAAAAAGCTTCCCTCAACGCAGTATTCAGAAACCATCATTTCCAAAGGTCCTTCCACTAGACACTCTAAAGGTAAGGGTGTTTTTTCCACCAAAGATTCCACCTGTTTCATGGTTAACTCAGGTGATAATGTTACACCGCTAGCCCCTGCTTCTTGCCAAAAAAGAATACTCTGACCATTATAGGTATTAAGGCTATAGTCAGTCCAAAGTGGAATGCCGGTTTTCTGAGCCATTTCCCATAAACCATTATTGGCAATAAGGAAATAATCCGGCTGTAAAGTTTGCCAGTAAGCAAAAGCTTGCCGATAATAAGGAAGCTGTTTTTCGGCAACAATACGTGATGTAGCAATAGCCCATTTTTTACCTGCTCCACGTACTAATTGGCTAATTGTGTTGTAATCATCTTGTCTTAAAAGAGGCAGACTATAACTATCACCGCCCACTATAAGCACATCTGCTCCTGCTTTTAAAGCATCTTGAGCTTTGACTAAAGTATCAACCTGCACGCTCAGTAAAGGATGCTTTCCTGTAGTGTGATTCTTTTGTTCATAAAGAGTACTATCCTGCCACTTTATTTGCTTTCTAGGGGGTGCGAATTTTTCCAGTCTAATATTGTTCAATGCTTCTGTAGCAATACGTCTGGCCTCATTTATTTCGCTCATAGGCACCATAACATCTGAATCATCCTCAAGAATTAAATCTTTAAGAACATACTCACTTGTTCCCAATCTATCCATTTGCTTCCTGACAGTATCTTCTGTCATAGGATGTTTTCTGGCTTTTTCTACAATGAACTTAGTAATGCCCCTGCCTACATTGCCCGCCTCGTCTGTAAGAGTAATGGTCATAGGAGCTCCTAAATGCGCAACGACTTTAGCATTCACCGAAATTCTGGTTTTGTTGTGTTCGCCGAAAAATTTTCCGGCATAGGTCATGAGCTTAGCATCAAAAGTTCTAAATACTCTATCATTCATCCGAATGCCGGCAGGCACATCAATAGTAACCTTACTGCCTGCAGGAGCAGTCTCTGTCTCAATGCCATTAACTTCTAAATGGTTCAAAGTGGTTCCCACCCGGCCTCCTACCGTAACCCAAAATTCTAGTCCATCGCCTATGTTCAACTCTTTATCTAATTTAATAACTGCTTGGTGGTCAGCCGGTAAAAGCTGGTTTACTCGGCCCACCAACACTCCTCTATTGTTAGGACGTCTGTCACTCATCATGGTGCGTCCCGGTTTTTTCTCCAAATAAGCTGTGGTAAAATCCCGGTTAAAAATCTGTTCGATGTTCTTTTTATCTTCATCGGAAACATGATAGTCTCCTGCCAAATAGCTATCCATAGCCCTACGGTAAATATCTGTGACTACAGCCACATATTCCGGCCTTTTCATTCTACCTTCAATTTTGTAAGATGCCACCCCCGCTTCAATAAGTCTGGGCAAAACATCTAACGTATTCATGTCCTTAGGGCTGAGGAGATATTGTCCTGCATCCACATGACTCAATAAATTGTTTCCGTCTTTATCAACCAGAGTATAAGGAAGACGACAAGGCTGGGCACATTTACCCCTATTACCGCTACGTCCCCCAATCAGACTGCTCATCAAACATTGTCCCGAATAACATACGCATAATGCCCCGTGAATAAAGCCTTCGATTTGCCCGGGCATTTTATCACAAATATTTCCCATGTCATCTAAAGTCGTTTCTCTGGCTATAACCACTTGCTGCATACCTTGATTATAGGCAAAAATCGCCCCCTGGGAATTTGTTACCGTCATCTGCGTGCTGGCATGAAGAGGCAAATCAGGTACCACTTTTCTGGCAACTCTCACTACGCCCATATCCTGAACAATAATGCCGTCAATGCCAATATTGTGCAAAAAGACTAAGTAATCCCCTAGTTCCGACATTTCACTGTCATCTACCAGAGTATTAACTGTCACGTATAATTTGACATTATGTAAATGAGCTAACACTACGGCTTTAGCCATAGCAGAACGATCGAAGTTTTCGGCAAACTGCCTTGCTCCGAAATTAGCTCCACCTAAATATACTGCATTTGCTCCGGCATTAACAGCTGCCTCCAACGCTTCCCATGTTCCTGCCGGTGCTAATAATTCTATAGTTTTCCTGCTCATAATAGCCTCCTTT